>NZ_JBEXPT010000073.1:0-34648 GCF_040612195.1 Streptomyces sp. NPDC006450
GTGACGGTGCGCCAGGCCCGCCGCCGCCCGGCCGAGCTGCACGGCGCGCGGGGGCTCGCGGAGCGGATCCGGCCGGTGCTGGCCCTGCTGGCCGACCCGGCGGTCGGGGCCCCGGCCGAGGGCCCGGGGCGGGACCGGGTACGGGAACTGCTCGCCGCGGCCGGGTCGGTGCTGGACGCCGCCGCGTCCGCGATCCGGCACGGTGAAGCGGTACGGCTGCCCGCGCCGGCCCTGGCGGTGCTCAAGGCCCCCGACACCGCCGACCTGCTCCAGGGCGCCGCGCTGCGCGCCGCGCGCCGGCTCGCCGCCCTGCTGGACGACGTACTCGACACCGCCGAGCCGGGCTCCGGGCGCACCGCCGACCCCGGGGAGTCGATGCTGAGGCCCACCCTGCCGGCGCTGGCGCCGATGGTGCTGGCCGCCGTACGCGCCGAACTGCGCCCCGGGTCGCCGATCCTGCGGCACGCCGTGCGGGTCACCGCCGTGGCCTGCGCCGGCTACGGCATCGGCCACGCGCTGCCGCTGGGCCACGCCTACTGGGCCCCGATGACCTCCGTCATGGTCATGCGGCCCGATTTCACGCAGACCTACACCCGCGCCGTCGCCCGCTTCGGCGGCACCCTGGTCGGGGTCGCCCTCGCGACGGCCGTGGTCCAGCTCGCGCACCCGGGGATGTACGTGTCCGGGCTGCTCGCCGTCGTCAGCGCGGGCCTGATGTACACCTTCATGCGCACCGGGTACGCCGTCTCGATGGTCTTCGTCTCCGCCTACGTGGTCTTCCTGCTCGGCATGGGCGGCCTGCGCTGGGACCAGACCGTGCCGGACCGCGTCACCCTCACGCTCGTCGGCGGAGTCCTCGCGATGGTCTCCTACGCCGTCTACCCGGCCTGGGAGACCCCGCGGCTGCGGACCCGGCTGGCGGACTGGGTCGCGGCCAACGGGCGGTACGCGGCAGCCGTGCTCGGGCAGTACGCCGACCCGGCCGGAGCCCGGCGGGAGGACGTGCGCGCCGCCCTGCTGGCGGTGCGTGACGCCCGGGTCGCCTGGCAGGAGGCGGTGGACCGGGCCGCGGGGGAGCCGGTGCGCCACCGCGGGATCTCCCGGGCGGCCGCCGAGGACGCGGGCCGGGCCCTGGCCGCGATGGGCCGCCACGCGATGCTGCTGGAGGCGCACTTCCCGGACCGGTCCCGGCCTCCGGTCCCGGGCGCGACCGAGCTGGCCCGGGCGCTGAGCGAAGCGACGGAGGCGGGCGCGAAGGCGGTGCGGGAGCGCCGCGTGCCCGACTGGGAGGGGGTCCGCACGGCCCTGGCCGACGGGGACACCGCCGACCCGGGCGTGTTGCGCGGGGCGGCGCGGCAGCTGCTGGACTCCCTGGAGGAGGTCTCCGACGCCCTGCGCACCCCACCCCGCCCCGAGTCCGGGGAAGGTCGTCACCCTTAGTGGTGCTGTGCCCTCCGTTCGTGCACGTGCATCTGCCCATGCAGGCGTTCATGAACACAGCTATGATCCGGTGCAGTTGACATCTGCACTATCGGGGGCTTCCTGTGGACCACGCGTACAACGGGATGGCAGCTGCAGAGCTTGACGGGGTGACCTGGCAGAAGAGCAGACACAGCAACTCGCAAGGTTCCTGTGTGGAGTTCGCGAAACTGCCCGGAGGCGACGTTGCCATGCGCAACTCGCGGTTTCCGGACGGACCGGCACTCGTGTACACGCCGGCCGAGATAGAAGCGCTGCTGCTGGGTGTCAAGGACGGCGAGTTCGACCATCTGATCAGCTGAAGACCAGCCGAAGATCAGCCATGCACGTGCAGCGGCCGGGATTGATCGCCATGATCAATCCCGGCCGCTTGTCGTCTGTGCCGGCGATGCGGTGATTCAGTCCTGGAGCGTGAACAGCGCCCAGACCACCTTGCCGGTCAGCCGCCCCGCGAGCGGATGCCAGCCCCAGCTGTCGCTGTAGGAGTCGACGAGGAAGAGCCCGCGCCCCGACTCCAGGTCGCAGTTGTGCTCCGTCGCCTCCGGCGCGAAGTTCCCGCCGGGCCGGTCCTCGCTGGGGTCCCGCACCGCGCACACCAGCCGGGTGCTCCACCGCATCAGGTGCAGGCGCACCGGCGGCTCGCTCTCGCCCGCGGCCGGCCGGGAGTCGTCCGGGAGGGCATGGCGCAGCGCGTTGGTGACGAGTTCGGAGACGACCAGTGCCACGTCGTCGAACCGGTCGTCGAGGCCCCACTGGGAAAGGGTGGAACGCGTGAAGGTGCGTGCACCGCGCACCGCTTCGAGGCGGGCGGGCAGGGCGCAGGACGCGGACCCGGAGACAGCCGTGGGGTCGACCGGGGGAAGCCCCTGCCGTAACGGCTCGAGCATGGTCGATCCATTCGTCCCCATGCGAGGCACTCCCGGGATTCGAAAGAACTGCGGGGCACGCAGGTGCGCGGGACCATGGTTCCGAATGCCGGAGCCGGATGCAAGGGCAGATGCACGTGCACGCGCCGGACCTGTCCGGTCCCGTGATGGTTCTTGCTCATTTCTTCCTACGCATCCTTGCGGACTTCTTTTACGGGGAGGCCAAATCCGTTACAGAACGAGTACGGACAGATGCGTTTTGGTGGCAGACTGCGGGCTTTGAGGGGCACGGGGGCCCCTGCGACGCAGCCATCACGCGTATCCGTACGCATCCATCCACGGCATGGGGAGGGGTAGGACTCGTGACCGCAGAAGCCAGTGGTTCTGTGGTGCGCCGCATCCTCCTGGGCTCCCAGCTCAGGCGACTCCGAGAATCCCGCGGCATCACCCGTGAGGCGGCCGGTTACTCGATCCGCGCATCCGAATCGAAGATCAGCCGCTTGGAGTTGGGAAGGGTGAGCTTCAAGTCCAGAGACGTAGAGGACCTCCTCACGCTCTACGGAGTCACGGACGGCGCCGAGCGGGAGTCCCTCCTGGGGCTGGTCCGCGAAGCCAACGTGGCCGGCTGGTGGCACAGCTACGGCGATGTCCTGCCGGGCTGGTTCCAGACGTACGTGGGCCTGGAAGGCGCCGCCTCCCTCATCCGCATCTACGAAGTCCAGTTCGTGCACGGCCTGTTGCAGACCGAGGCCTACGCCCAGGCCGTGGTCAGCCGCGGCATGCCCGGAGCCGGCCGCGCCGAGATCGACCGCCGGGTCGCACTGCGCCTGGAGCGCCAGAAGGTACTGGTCTCCGAGAACGCCCCCGTCTTCCACGCCGTCCTCGACGAGGCCGCGCTGCGCCGCCCGTACGGCGACCGGGACGTGATGCGCGGTCAGCTGGAGCACCTCATCGAGATCTCGCAGCGGCCGAACGTGCACCTGCAGGTCATGCCCTTCTCCTTCGGCGGTCACGCCGGTGAGAGCGGTGCCTTCACCCTGCTGCGCTTCCCCGAGTCCGACCTCCAGGACGTCGTCTATCTGGAACAGCTCACCAGCGCCCTCTACCTCGACAAAGACGAGGAAGTGGCGCAGTACGAGCGGGCGATGCTGCGCCTCCAGAGCGACTGCCCGGACCCCGACAAGACCCGCGATCTCCTGCGTGGTCTGCTCCAACTGTCTTGATTCACACGTACTATGACGCCTGATCAGAGCATGACGATGCCCCGGATGACGCAGATGGCACCTGGGGTCCCGGTGCAGCGCAAGGAAGCGCGTTCGACGTAAGGGATGGCATGTCCATATTCGAGGACCTGGCTCACCAGTACATCGACGGCGAATGGCTGGCCGGAACCGGGTCGTGGGACATCATCGACGTCAACCCGTACAACGGGGAGAAGCTCGCGGCCATCACCGTGGCCACCGTCGAGCAGGTCGACCAGGCCTACCGGGCCGCCGAGCGGGCCCAGAAGGACTGGGCGGCCACCAGCCCCTACACCAGACGAGCCGTCCTGGAACGCGCCCTGCGGATCACCGAGGAGCGCGAGAAGGAGATCGTCGAGGCGATGATCGACGAACTCGGCGGGACCCGTCCCAAGGCCGAGTACGAGGTCCACCTCGCCAAGGAGTTCATCCGCGAGGCCATGCAGCTGGCCGTCCGTCCCGAGGGCCGCATCCTGCCCTCGCCGGTCGAGGGCAAGGAGAACCGGGTCCAGCGCCTGCCCGTCGGGGTCATCGCGGTGATCAGCCCCTTCAACTTCCCGTTCCTGGTCACCCTGAAGTCGGTCGCCCCGGCCCTGGCCCTCGGCAACGCCGTCGTCATCAAGCCCAACCAGAACGCGCCCGTGGTCGGCGGCGGGGTCATCGCCAAGATCTTCGAGGAGGCCGGCCTCCCGGCCGGCCTGCTCAACGTCCTGGTCACCGACATCGCCGAGATAGGCGACGCGCTCCTGACCCACCCGGTCCCCAAGGTCATCTCCTTCGCCGGCTCCGACCGGGTCGGCCGGCACGTCGGCGCCGTCGCCGCCCGCCACTTCAAGCGGACCGTCCTGGAACTGAGCGGCAACAGCGCCCTGGTCGTCCTCGACGACGCCGACCTCGACTACGCGGTGGACGCGGCCGTCTTCAGCCGCTTCGTCTACCAGGGCCAGGTCTGCATGGCCGCCAACCGGATCCTGGTCGACGCCTCCGTCGCCGAGGAGTTCACCGAGAGGTTCACCGCCCGCGTGCGGGCCCTGAACACCGGCGACCCGCACGACGCCGACACCCACATCGGCCCGCTGATCAACTCCTTCCAGGCCGACGCCCTCACCGCGCTCGTCGACCGCGCCGTCGAAGCCGGCGCGCAGGCGCTCGTACGGGGCTCCACGCGCGGCAACCTGGTCGAGCCGACGGTGCTCGCCGGGCTCCCCGAGGACTCCCCGCTGCTCGGCCAGGAGATCTTCGGCCCCGTCGCCCTGCTCGTCGTCTTCGACGGCGAGGACGAGGCGGTCCGCCTCACCAACGCGACCCCGTACGGACTCAGCGGCGCCGTCCACACCCGGGACGTGGAGCGCGGGGTGCGCTTCGCGCGGCGCATCGAGACCGGCATGATCCACGTCAACGACTCCACCATCGGCGACGAGCCGCTCGCCGCGTTCGGCGGGGAGAAGGCCTCCGGCATGGGCCGCCTCAACGGCGAGGCCACCGTCGAGGCCTTCACCACCCAGAAGTGGATCTCGGTCCAGCACGGCCGGACGCGGTTCCCTTTCTAGTCCCCGAGGGGATCTAGACTCGGGCGGGTCAGGCGAGGACCAGTCCGGGGGAGAGCCGAGTTGAGCAACATACCGGAGACCGGGCGCACACCCCGGGTCCAGAACCGGCTCGTCATGATCCAGATCGTGGTGTTCTCGCTGCTGCTGACCCTCGGCGGACGTCTGTGGTACCTGCAGATACGCAACGGCCAGGAGTACACGGACGAGGCCAAGAACAACCACACCCAGCAGGTGGTCCAGCCCGCCGTGCGCGGCTCGATCCTCGACGCCCGCGGGATCCCGCTCGCCGACAACGAGACCCGCATGGTGGTCTCCGCCAGCCGCACCGAGCTCTCCAAGATGAAGGACCGCGGCAAGGGCGTCCTCACCGAGCTCGCCGGGGTGCTGGGCCTCGACCCCGAGGACGTGGTCGACGGCGTGCGGCTGTGCGACGCCAAGACCCCCAAGCCCTGCTGGAACGGCTCCCCGTACCAGCCGATCCCCATCACCGACGAGGCGACGACCGACCAGGTCCTGGAGATACGGGAGCACGCCGAGCAGTTCCCCGGCATCACCGCCGAGCCCACCGCCCTGCGCCGCTACGCCGGCCCCGACGGCGCCAACACCTCCCAGGTGCTCGGCTACCTCTCCCCGGTGACCGACGAGGAGATCACCAAGGCGAAGGGCTCCGACTCCCCGTACCTGCGCTCCGACCAGGTGGGCCGCAGCGGCCTGGAGCGCACCTACGACAAGGAGCTCCGCGGCAAGGCGGGCATCACCCGCTACGAGGTGGACAACCTCGGCCGCATCCTCGGCGAGGGCACGAGCGACAAGCCGCAGCCGGGCGCGAACATCGTGACCTCGATCGACTCGCGCGTGCAGGCCGTGGCCGAGCGCGAGCTGAACAACGCGATGATCGAGGCCCGCAAGGGCATCGACAAGAACAACACGGGCCGCCACTACGAGGCCGACTCGGGCGCCGTCGTGGTCATGGAGGCCAAGACCGGGCGGGTCGTCGCGATGGCGTCCAACCCGACCTACGACCCGAACGCCTGGGTCGGCGGGATCTCCGCGAAGGACTACGCCTCCCTCACCGACAAGGAATCGAACTACCCCCTGCTGAACCGCGCCATCCAGGGCCAGGCGGCCCCCGGCTCGATCTTCAAGGTGGTCTCCTCGACGGCCGCGGTCAATGCCGGCTACCCCTTCAACAAGCTCTACGGCTGCCCGAGCTCGTACTCGGTCGGCAGCCAGGTCTTCACCAACTTCGAGTCCCAGGGGTACGGCGACATCACCATCGGCAAGGCCCTGGAAGTCTCCTGCGACACCGTCTACTACGCCATCGCCGACAAGGAGTGGAAGAAGGACGGCGGCATCAAGCCCAAGGCCAAGCCCAGCGACTGGTTCTTCCGGACCGCCCATGAGTTCGGCCTCGGCAAGCGCACCGGCATCGACCTGCCCAGCGAGGTCCCGGGCCGCGTCCCCGACCGCCAGTGGAAGAAGGACTTCTTCGAGGCGAACAAGGCCGCCTGGTGCCGCGACGGCAAGAAGAACGGCTCGTACGCCGAGAAGATCGCCTACGAGAACTGCCGCCAGGGCAACCAGCTCCGCGAGGGTGACGCGATCAACTACTCCATCGGCCAGGGCGACACCCTCGTCACCCCGATCCAGATGGCCTCCGTGTACGCCGCCATCGCCAACGGCGGCACGCTGCACCAGCCCAGCATCGGCAAGGCCGTGGTCAGCGCCGACGGCAACTCCGTCAAGGAGATCGCGCCGAAGGAGCAGGGCAGGCTCCCCATGAACGCCAAGCTCCTGCGCGACATCGACGGGGCGCTCGCCGACGTGGCCACCACCGGCAGCGCGGCCTGGCGGTTCGGCGGCTGGCCGCAGAAGCAGATCCCGATGCACGCGAAGACCGGTACGGCCGAGGTCCAGGGCAAGCAGACCACCTCGTGGTTCGCCTCCTACACCGAGGACTACGCGATCGTCATGACGATCTCCCAGGGCGGCACCGGCTCCGGAGCCTCGGGACCGGCCGTCCGCAAGATCTACGAGGCGATGTACGGCCTGGACGAGAAGGGCGCCCAGGACCTCAAGAAGGCCCTGCTGCCCAAGCCGCAGACCGGACTCCCGCCCGTTCGGCAGGAAAATCAGTGAATCCCGTGATTGCGGACAGGAACTGACCGCAAGGCTTCATAGTCTGGTTCTTGTCAGCAGGAGCCCCACCACGAAGGCGGTAGGTCAGCATGGTCACTCACGTCCCGGCGGAGTCGTACGGCGACGAGCGCGGCGCGCTCCTGAACTTCGTGGAGGCCCAGCGCGGGGCCCTGCGCCGCTCGGTGTTCGGCCTGAGCCCCGAGCAGGCCCGGAGCCGGCCCAGCGCGAGCGAGCTGTCCCTGGGCGGGCTGCTCAAGCACGTCGCCGAGTGCGAGCTGAACTGGCTGCGCCTGGCGCAGCAGCGGGTCAACGAGAGGGCGCGCACCCAGGAGACCTGGGGCGACAGCTTCAAGCTCCTCGACGGGGAGTCCGTCGAGGAGATCCTCGCCTTCTGGGACGGGGTCTCGGCGGAACTGGCGGAGTTCATCGCGTCCGTCCCGAGCATGGACGACACCTTCCCGCTGCCCGACGCGCCGTGGTTCCCCAAGGACGGCAAGGTCTCGATGCGCTGGCTGCTCCTGCACCTGGTCGAGGAGGACGCCCGGCACGCCGGCCACGCGGACGTCATCCGTGAGTCCCTCGACGGCAAGACCGCCTTCGAGCTGGTGGCCCTCGCCTCCGGCCAGACCTGGCAGGCGGGCTGAGCCGACCGGGCCGGCTGAGCCGGCCCGGCGGGCCGTGACGGCCGGCCGGGAGCCCGGCGGGGCTCGATAGCCTGGCCCCATGTCAGCGATCCGCCTCCTCGTCCTCGGCGCCGTCCGCCAGCACGGGCGGGCCCACGGCTACCAGGTCCGGGCCGATCTGGAGTTCTGGGGCGCCCACGAGTGGTCGAACACCAAACCCGGGTCGATCTACCACGCGCTCAAGCAGATGGCGAAGCAGGGCGTCCTGCTGGCCCACGAGGTGGCCCCGTCCGCAGCGGGCGGCCCGCCGCGGACCGAGTACGAGCTGACGGAGGCGGGCCGCGCTGAGTACTTCAAGCTGCTCCGCGAGGCGCTGTCCTCCTACGACCAGAGGGCCGACGTCCTCGCCTCGGCCCTCGGCTTCATGGTCGACCTGCCCCGCGCGGAGGCCCTGTCCCTGCTCCGCGAGCGCCTGGGCCGGCTGGCCGCCTGGCGCTCCGCCGTCACGGACCACTACGTCCCCGAGGAGGGCCCCGAGCCGCTGGGCCACATCGGCGAGATCATGCACCGCTGGATCCACTCGGCGGACGCCGAGGCGGACTGGACCGGGGGCCTGATCGCCCGGATCGAGTCGGGCGCGTACTCCTTCGCCGACGACCCGGGCGACGCCTTCGAAGGGGTCCTCGCCCCGTCCTCCTGACCCCCGCCGGCATGCCGCTGTCCGGGGTTGCACCTCACGCGGCGTGAGGGACCAGGCTGGGACGCGTACCCGAGAAGAGGAGCGGAAAGCGATGGGCTACTCCGTGGGCCAGGTCGCCGGATTCGCCGGAGTCACGGTGCGCACGCTGCACCACTACGACGAGATCGGGCTGCTCTCCCCGAGCGGCCGCAGCCATGCGGGACACCGGCGGTACGACGACGCCGACCTCGACCGGCTGCAGCGGGTCCTGTTCTACCGGGAGCTCGGCTTTCCGCTCGACGAGGTCGCGGTCCTGCTGGACGACCCGGAATCGGACCCGGGGGAGCACCTGCGCCGGCAGCACGCCCTCCTGACCGACCGGATCGCCCGGCTCCAGCAGATGGCCGCGGCCGTCGAGCACGCCATGGAGGCGAAGAAGATGGGCATCAACCTCACTCCCGAGGAGAAGTTCGAGGTCTTCGGGGATTTCGATCCCGAGGAGCACGCCGAGGAGGCCGAGCGCCGCTGGGGCGACACGTACCGGGAGTCCGCCCGCCGGACCGCCTCGTACACCAAGGAGGACTGGCTGCGGATCCAGGCCGTGGCCGAGGACGTCAACCGGCGGTTCGCCGCCCTGCTGGACTCCGGGACGTCCGCGGAGTCCGAGGAGGCCATGGACCTGGCCGAGGAGCACCGCGGCTGGATCAACGCCGGCTACTACTTCTGCACGTACGAGATCCACGCGGGCCTCGGCGAGATGTACGTGGCGGACGAGCGGTTCACGGCGTACTACGAGGCGGTCCGGCCCGGCCTGGCGGTGTTCGTGCGGGACGCCATCCTGGCCAACGCGGTCCGCAAGGCGTAACCACCGCACGTCGTAGCCGCCGATCCCTGGAACCAGGCGGGGGCGGTGTGCGTTCATAATTGGACGGACACCCCCACCTGATCCAGGAGAGCCCGGAACCCGTGAATACGCTTGCGCTCGGCCCCGAGTGGATCTCCCCGGAGTATCTGATCGGGCAATTCGGCCTGGTCGGCACCCTGGTCATCGTGTTCGCCGAGTCGGGGCTCTTCGCCTTCCTGCCCGGCGACTCCCTGCTCTTCACGATGGGCCTGTTCGTCGCGAGCGGCACCGTCAGCCAGCCGCTGTGGCTGGTGTGCACCCTGATCGTGATCGCCGCGATCCTCGGCGACCAGGTCGGATACATGATCGGCAAGGTCTTCGGCCCGAAGATCTTCAACAAGCCGAACTCCAAGCTCTTCAAGCGCGAGAACCTCGACGCGGCGCACGACTTCATGGAGAAGCACGGCCCCAAGGCCATCGTGCTCGCGCGCTTCGTGCCGATCATCCGCACCTTCGCGCCGATGGTCGCGGGCGCCAGCGCGATGAAGTACCGCACGTTCCTGACCTTCAACATCATCGGCGGCGTCCTGTGGGGCGCGGGCGTCACGATCCTGGGCTACCAGCTCGGCCAGTTCGAGATCATCAAGAACAACGTCGAGCCGATCTTCATCGGGATCGTCCTGATCTCCGTGATCCCGGTGATCTTCGAGGTGCTGAAGTCCCGCAAGCAGAAGAAGGCGGCGGCCGGCGGCACCGGGCCCGGCGAGGACCCGCAGGCCCCCGGCCAGCGCAGCGGCCGCCACGCGAAGCGCTAGGGGCTCCTCCACGCCCCGTACGGTGCCCCGCCGACCAGGATCCCCGGTCGGCGGGGCATCGGCGTTCTAGAAGCCGCGGGTGCGCTTCGCCGCGCTGCGCTTGGCCGCACTGGCCGCGCCGGGGATGCGCATGAACAGACGGGACGTCTCGGAGCCGAGGTTGACGCCGATCGCGATGGCCAGCGCGATGGCCGCGGCGTTCGTCAGCGAGCCCAGGCCCTCGTTCAGCCGGTTCTCGGCGATCAGCAGGAGCCCGTAGTACGTGGCCGAGCCGGGCAGCAGCGGGCCGATGGCGGCCGTGACGAAGGGGAGGGCCGAGGAGAACCGGTGCCGGGCGAGGAGCTGTCCGAAGAGGCCCACCAGTCCGGCGGCGATCGCGGTGGACGGCACCGGCGGCATCTTGGCGGCGTAGTGCAGGGCCCCGTAGATCACCCAGGCGATCCCGCCGTTCAGCGTCACGAACCACACGGTGGAACGTTCCTGCTGGAGCAGGATCGCGAACGTGAACACCAGGACCATCGAGGCGGCGATCTGGAGCAGCGGCCGCTGCTCGATCTGGAGGACGTCCTCCGGCTGCGGGTTGGAGCCGAACTGGACACCGATGTAGAGCACCACCAGGACGCCCATGATGATGCCGATGAAGAGGTACATGACCTCCAGCAGCCGGGCGGAAGCGGTGATGTAGTAGCCGGTCAGACCGTCCTGCACGGCCGCGACCAGGGCCCGTCCCGGCAGCAGCGCGAAGAGCCCGCCGGTGATCACGGCCGAGGAGCGCACGTCGAACTCGGTGAGCTTCAGCGCCACGCCCATCGCGGCCGGGGGCATCGCCGCGACCACGAACTGGTAGAACTCCGGCAGCCCCCGCCCGGAGCACAGCCAGGCCAGCCGGTCACCGAGCACCGCCCCGAGTGCGGCTGCGAAGAAGACCAGCACCCCACCGCCGACCAGCGTGGAGGCCGCGCCGGCGAGCAGGCCGGCGGCGCCGGTGAGCACCCAGCCGGGGTACGGGTGCCGGTTGCGGCGGATCTCGGCGAGCCGGCGGTAGGCGTCCTCCAGCGAGATCTCGACCTCGTGCGCGGTGATGTCGTTGACGAGGCTGAACACGGCCGAGAGCCGGGTGTAGTCCGTGCCCCGGCGGCGGACGGTGCGGTTCGCCGACACGGGGTCGTCCACCAGGGAGGGCTGGTGGGTGATCGACAGCAGGGTGAAGGTGACGGTGGGCTCGCAGCGGTCCAGGCCGTAGCTGCGGGCCACGGCGAACATCGCGGCCTCCACGTCCTCGGCGCCCTCGCCGCCCGAGAGCAACAGCTCGCCGATGCGCAGCGTCAGGTCCAGCACGCGCCCCACCGTGGGCCCGGTCTCCACGGCCAGCCGCTGCGAGGGCTCCGGCACCGGCCGGACGTCGACCGGCATGCGCAGCACCGTGCGCATGCGGTCCTGCCAGGGCGACTCCTTCAACCGGGTGACGGGGAAGCCCGTCGGGCCGGTGTAGGCCGGCGGGGAGTGGGCGGCGCTGTAGGTGTGCGGCGTGGCGAACGCGGACGCTGTGCCCTCGGGGTCCAGGGGCACCGAGGCGAGCCCGCCGGGGAGGGCGAACTCCGAGGTCGGCTGATCCTCCTCGGCCGCCTCCGGGTCCACACCGACCCCGTCCGGCACGGAGAACGCACTGTGCGCCTCGTCCGACTTCGGCTTCCGGTCCTCGGTCCCGGATCCTTCGCCTTCCGCCACGCGTCCTCCAGTCCCCGACCCAGCCCGTATCAGTATGCGGAACACCTTGATCCGCGGCGAAAGCGGCATCGGCCGATCCCACCCGGACACGACGACGGGCGGCACCCCCGAAGGGGTACCGCCCGCGGTGTCACAGGGGTCGCGGGGGCCTCGGGCCCGCCGCGTCACCGAGCGGAGCTCAGTGGTGGCCGCCCTGGGCCTCGAGGCGCTTGAAGGAGGCCTCGATCTCGGCCTCGGCCTCGGTGCGGCCGACCCAGTTCGCGCCCTCGACCGACTTGCCCGGCTCCAGGTCCTTGTAGACCTCGAAGAAGTGCTGGATCTCCAGGCGGTCGAACTCGGACACGTGGTGGATGTCGCGCAGGTGCTCCACACGCGGGTCGGACGCCGGCACGCACAGCAGCTTGGCGTCGCCGCCCGCCTCGTCCGTCATGTTGAACATGCCGATCGCGCGGCACTTGATCAGGCAGCCCGGGAAGGTCGGCTCGTCAAGGATGACCAGCGCGTCCAGCGGGTCGCCGTCCTCGCCGAGGGTGTTCTCGACGAAGCCGTAGTCGGCCGGGTAGCTGGTCGAGGTGAAGAGGCGACGGTCCAGACGGATCCGGCCGGTCTCGTGGTCCACCTCGTACTTGTTCCGCGAACCCTTGGGGATCTCGATGGTGACGTCGAACTCCACGTCCTGCTCCTCCATGATCAGCTTCAGCAGCTTGATTGCTTCGGGACTGCGCCGGCTCACCTGCGTGCGTGGCCGACCCGGCCCTGCCGGGTGGGGTGCCATGCTCGCGGCAAGACGCAATGGTTAAGTGTCCCTCACGCATATGTGTGATCGCGAAAGGGGCTGGTCCGAGGTGCCATTGGTCAGGACCTGGCAGCTCATCGCGGTGTCGGCCGTCGCCGGCCTCGCCCTGTCGGCCGCGACGGTGGCCGCCGCGGGTCCCTGGGACTCCGGCCAGCGTAAGGCCGAGCGGGACAAGGCCGCCTCCTGGGGCCGTACGGGTGGCACAGATCACGGTACGGACCCTGCCGCGGCCCTCCCGCGGGCCGCCCCCAGCGCCCCCGGCGTCCTCACCGGCGTACGCCCCGCCGCAGCCGGCTCCGGCGACCAGGCCGGAGCCGTGGACCCGGCCGCCCTCGCCGCCGCCCTGCGGCCGCTGCTCGCCGACCGGGCCCTCGGCACCGTCCGCGGCGCCTCCGTGGTCGACACCGCCACCGGGAAGGTCCTCTACGAGGCCGGGGCCCGGACAGCCATGACCCCCGCCTCCACCGTTAAGATCGCCACCGCGGCGGCCTCGCTCGCGGCCCTCGGCCCCGACCACCGGATCCGCACCACCGTGACCCCCGGCACCGGACCCGGCCGGATCGTCCTGGTCGGCGGCGGCGACCCCTCGCTCACCGCCAAGAAGAAGGCCCCCGCCGGCTCCGGCGGCAGCCTCGTCGCCCTCGCCGCGGACACCGCACAGGCCCTCAAGGCCGCCGGCACCGGCTCCGTGGCCCTCGGCTACGACGACTCGCTCTACACCGGCCCCGCCCTCCACCCGATCGGCGCCAACCCCAACCTCGCGCCCGTCACGGCCCTGACCGCCGACGAAGGCCGCCCCGACGAATCCTTCTCCGGCCCCGTCAAGCGCAGCGAGGACCCCTCCCGCGACACCGCACGGGCCTTCGCCGCCCTGCTCGAGGAACGCGGGGTCGAGGTCACCGGCGAGCCCGCCAGGGCCAAGGCCGCCACCGGGGCCGTCCCGCTCGCCACCACCTTCTCGCCGCCGCTCGCCGGGCTCGTCGAGCGGATGCTGACCCACAGCGACAACGACATCGCCGAAGCCCTGGCCCGCCAGACCGCCCTCGCCTCCGGAGCACCCGCCGGCTTCGACGGCGCGGCCCAGGCCGTCGGCGCCAGACTCGCCGCCCTCGGCGTCGACACCGCCGGCTCCCGCTTCGCCGACGGCAGCGGCCTCAACCGCGCCGACAAGCTCAGCGCAGGCCTGCTCACCGCCCTCCTCGCCAAGGCCGCCGATCCGCAGCACCCCGAGCTGCGGCCCGTCCTCACCGGACTGCCCGTCGCCGGATTCACCGGAACCCTGCGCACCCGCAACGCCGGCGGCTCACCCGCCGCCGGCCTGCTGCGGGCCAAGACGGGCACCCTGAGCGGCGTGAACTCCCTCGCCGGCACCGTCGTCGACCCCACCGGCCGACTGCTCGCCTTCGCGTTCCTGACCGCGAACACCCCGGACCCGGGCAACGCCGAGAAGGGCCTCGACAAACTCGCCGCGGCCGTGGCCACCGCCTCCTAGGGATCCCGCCCGCGCGCAGGTCCACGTACGGTTGACGCATGACGAGCTTCGGTGGTGCGGAGATGGTCGACTGGAACCTCGCGGTGGCGACCGCGACCAGGCTCGTGCGGCCCGGCCCGGAGGTGAGCCGGGACGAGGCACGGGCCGTCGTCGCCGAGCTGCGCAGGCACGCCAAGACCTCGGAACGGCACGTACGCGAGTTCACGCGGATGATGCCCGAAGGCACGACCCCGGCCGACACCCCCGTCCTCGTCGTGGACCGGGCCGGCTGGGTCAAGGCCAACGTGGCGGGCTTCCGCGAGCTCCTGTCCCCCCTCCTCGGCAAGATGCAGGACCGCCGCGCCGGCACCCCCGGCGGCGCCGTGCTCGGCGCGGTCGGCGGCAAGGTCACCGGCGTCGAGCTGGGCATGCTGCTCAGCTTCCTGGCCTCCCGGGTGCTCGGCCAGTACGAGACCTTCGCGCCCGCGGGCCTGGACCTCCCGGGCCCGGCCACCGGCGGCCGGCTGCTGCTCGTCGCGCCGAACATCGTCCACGTCGAGCGGGAGCTGGAGGTCGACCCGCACGACTTCCGGCTCTGGGTCTGCCTGCACGAGGAGACGCACCGTACCCAGTTCACGGCCGTCCCGTGGCTCCGCGAACACCTGGAGGGCGAAATCCAGACGTTCCTCGGCGCCACCGAAGTGGACCCGATGACCGTTCTGGAGCGGCTCCGCGACGCCGCCCAGTCCTTCGCCGGCGCCCGCCCCGACGCCGAGAGCGGAGAAGAAGGCCGCTCCCTCGTCGAGCTCGTCCAGACCCCCGAGCAGCGCGAGGTACTGGCCCGGCTCACCGCCGTCATGTCCCTGCTGGAGGGCCACGCCGACTTCGTCATGGACGGGGTCGGCCCCGAGGTCGTCCCCTCCGTCGCCGAGATCCGCGAGAAGTTCCAGCAGCGCAGGGCCAGCGGCGCCGGCCGCCTCGACGCCGCCCTGCGCAAGCTCCTCGGCCTCGACGCGAAGCTGCGCCAGTACCGCGACGGGGAACGCTTCGTGCGCGCCGTCGTCGCCAAGGTCGGCATGGACGGCTTCAACCGGGTCTGGACCTCCCCGAACACACTGCCGACCAAGGCCGAGATCGCCAGCCCCGCGGACTGGGTGGCCCGGGTCCACCGCAAGGGGAGCGAGCCGAGCGAGGCGAGCGAAGAGGTGTGACCACAGAGGCGTGAAGATGTCCCTCTGGGGGAAGCAGCGTCACCCGTCCGAGGGACCGTGGGGCGTGGAAGGGCGTGCGATGCTCGGAGAACGGCTCGGTTCTGTCACCATCGTCGCACTCTGAGTGACAACCCCCCACTCGCGGGGGGAGCCGGGCAACACCCCAGCACACCACCTCCCCGAACGCCTCCCCAGCGCCTCCGAGGCATCCGAACTCCACCGAAGGGCACCGGACATGGGTCCCCATCCTGCGGTCGCGGCGATACGCCTGGCGGTCCGCCGCGTACTCCACGACGTCCTCACCGACCTCACCGACCGTCCCGCCACGACCCCCGCGCCCCGGGTCGGCCGCCCGAGCCGCACCGTCGGCGCCTCGGCCGGTGCCGCCCCCCACGACCCCCTCCCCGACACCGCCCCGCTCGTCCTCGTCGCCTGCTCCGGCGGCGCGGACTCCATGGCGCTCGCCTCCGCCCTCGCCTTCGAGGCCCCCAAACTCGGAATCCGGGCCGGCGGCATCACCGTCGACCACGGCCTCCAGGACGGCTCCGCCCTGCGCGCCGCCGAGGTCGTCTCCCGCATGACCGCGCTGGGCCTGGACCCCGCCCTGTCCGTCGCCGTGCGCGTCGGCCGCGAGGGCGGCCCCGAAGCCGCCGCCCGCGACGCCCGCTACGCGGCCCTGGACGAGGCCGCCGACCGGCTGGGCGCCGTAGCCGTGCTGCTCGGCCACACCCGGGACGACCAAGCCGAAACCGTCCTGCTGGGCCTCGCCCGCGGCTCCGGCATCCGCTCGCTCTCCGGCATGCCCGAGGTTTCGGGAGGCCCGGGGGGCACCGGGGGCCCCGGCGCCCGGGGCCGCGGCCACCGCTACCGCCGGCCCTTCCTCCAGGTCGACCGGCAGACCGCCCGCAAGGCCTGCATGGTCCAGTCCCTGTCGGTCTGGGACGACCCGCACAACCTCGACCCCGCCTACACCCGCTCCCGGCTACGCCACGAGGGACTGCCCGCCCTGGAGAAGGCGCTCGGCAAGGGGGTCGTGGAGGCGCTCGCCCGCACCGCCCAGCTCTCCCGCGACGACGCCGACGCCCTGGACGCCTGGGCCGCCGAGGCCGAGAGCGGCGTACGCGACGAAGACGGCCGCCTGGAGTGCGCCAAGCTGTACGCGCTGCCCCCCGCCGTCCGCCGCCGCGTGCTGCGCCGGGCCGTCGTCGCCGCCGGTTCCCCCGCAGGCTCCCTCTTCGCCCGCCACATCGAGGAAGTCGACCGGCTCATCACCGGATGGCGCGGTCAGGGAGCCATCAACCTGCCCGGCCGGGTCGAGGCCCAGCGGCAGGGTGGCAGACTGGTCATCCGGCAGGGCTGATTGGTGCTGAGACACGGCTGAGACCTCCGGGGTCACCCCTGGAGCCCCAGCCGACAACGAAAGTGATGCGGGTGGACGAGAAGGACATGGGCAACGACCTCCAGTCGGTGCTCATCACCAAGGAAGAGATCGACGCGAAGCTGGCAGAGCTGGCCGCGAAGATCGACGCGGAGTACGCGGGCAAGGACCTGCTCATCGTCGGCGTCCTCAAGGGCGCGGTGATGGTGATGGCGGACCTGGCGCGCGCCTTGTCCACCCCGCTCACCATGGACTGGATGGCGGTGTCCTCCTACGGCGCCGGGACCCAGTCCTCGGGCGTGGTGCGGATCCTCAAGGACCTGGACACCGACATCAAGGACAAGCACGTCCTGATCGTCGAGGACATCATCGACTCGGGCCTGACCCTGTCCTGGCTGCTGTCGAACCTCGGCTCCCGCCAGCCGGCCTCCCTGGAGGTCGTCACGCTGCTGCGCAAGCCCGACGCCGCCAAGGTCGCGATCGACGTGAAGTGGGTCGGCTTCGACATCCCGAACGAGTTCGTCGTCGGCTACGGCCTCGACTACGCGGAGAAGTACCGCAACCTGCCGTTCGTCGGCACCCTCGCTCCCCACGTCTACGGCGGCTGATCCAGCGCCCGACAGGGGAACCCTGGAGCGTTTCCCGCCGTTGGAGCATGGAAAGGCGGGTCTGTCAGCCGTCCCATGAGGCCGCGGGTGACAATGCAGGGGTACATTCCGAAGAACAGTCTTTACTCACAGCAGCATTTACCTACGGGCAGGAGGGACGGGGTGCCTAGCGCCCCGTATGGATGGACGTGAAGCGATACTTCCGTGGGCCGGTTATGTGGATCGTGCTGGCCGTCCTCGCCGTGGTCGTGTTGATGAACGTCGTCGGCTCCGGCGGCGGCTACAAGTCGGTGGAGACCAGCGAGGTCATCAAGGCGATCAACAGTGGCCAGGTGGACAGCGCCAAGCTCACCACCGGTGACAGCCAGATGATCAAGATCGAGCTGAAGAAGGACCAGAAGCTCGGCGACAACGACGGCACCAAGTTCCAGGCCAACTACATCGGGGACCAGGGCGTACAGCTCGCCCAGAACCTCCAGACCAAGTACGAAGCCGGTCAGATCCCTGACGGATACTCCGTCACGCCGGACAAGACCAGCCCGTTCCTGAGCGTGCTGCTCTCGCTGCTGCCGTTCGTCCTCATCGTCGTCGTCTTCCTGTTCCTGATGAACCAGATGCAGGGCGGTGGTTCCCGGGTCATGCAGTTCGGGAAGTCCAAGGCCAAGCTCATCACCAAGGACACCCCGAAGACGACGTTCGCCGATGTCGCGGGCTCGGACGAGGCCGTCGAGGAACTCCACGAGATCAAGGAGTTCCTCCAGGAGCCGGCGAAGTTCCAGGCCGTCGGCGCCAAGATCCCCAAGGGCGTGCTGCTGTACGGGCCGCCCGGCACCGGTAAGACCCTGCTCGCGCGTGCCGTCGCGGGCGAGGCCGGTGTCCCCTTCTACTCGATCTCCGGATCCGACTTCGTCGAGATGTTCGTCGGTGTCGGTGCCTCGCGTGTCCGCGACCTGTTCGAGCAGGCCAAGGCCAACGCCCCGGCGATCGTCTTCGTCGACGAGATCGACGCAGTGGGCCGGCACCGCGGTGCGGGCCTGGGCGGCGGTCACGACGAGCGCGAGCAGACCCTCAACCAGCTGCTCGTCGAGATGGACGGCTTCGACGTGAAGGGCGGGGTCATCCTGATCGCCGCCACGAACCGTCCGGACATCCTCGACCCGGCCCTCCTGCGCCCCGGCCGCTTCGACCGCCAGATCGCGGTCGACCGTCCGGACATGCAGGGCCGTCTGGAGATCCTCAAGGTCCACCAGAAGGGCAAGCCGGTCGCTCCGGACGTCGACCTGGGTGCGGTGGCCCGTCGTACGCCCGGCTTCACGGGTGCCGATCTCGCCAACGTCCTGAACGAGGCCGCGCTCCTCACGGCCCGCTCGGACCAGAAGCTGATCGACAACCACGCGCTGGACGAGGCGATCGACCGCGTCGTGGCGGGTCCGCAGAAGCGGACGCGGATCATGTCGGACCGGGAAAAGAAGATCACCGCGTACCACGAGGGCGGCCACGCCCTGGTCGCGGCGGCTTCCCCGAACTCCGACCCGGTCCACAAGATCACGATCCTGTCCCGCGGCCGGGCCCTGGGTTACACCATGGTCCTGCCCGACGAGGACAAGTACTCGACCACGCGCAACGAGATGCTCGACCAGCTCGCGTACATGCTGGGCGGGCGTGCGGCCGAGGAACTGGTCTTCCACGACCCGACCACGGGCGCCGCGAACGACATCGAGAAGGCCACGGCAACGGCCCGCGCGATGGTCACCCAGTACGGCATGACCGAGCGTCTCGGCGCGATCAAGTTCGGCGGGGACAACACCGAGCCGTTCCTGGGCCGCGAGATGTCGCACCCGCGGGACTACTCGGAAGAGGTCGCCGCGCTGGTCGACGAAGAGGTCAAGAAGCTGATCGAGACCGCGCACAACGAGGCCTGGGAAATCCTGGTCGAGAACCGCGACGTGCTCGACAACCTCGTCCTCGCCCTCCTCGAGAAGGAGACGCTGAACAAGGAGCAGATCGCCGAGGTCTTCTCGACGATCGTGAAGCGCCCGGCCCGCCCGGCGTGGACCGGCTCCTCGCACCGCACGCCGTCCACCCGTCCGCCGGTGCTCTCTCCCAAGGAGCTCCAGCTGACGAACGCGGCGAACGGCACGTCGGCGGCGTCTTCGACCGCCGTGTCGGTGGAGAAGTCCCCGGAGCCCTCCCCGGAGGAGCGACCGGAGGCCTGATCCCTCCCGGAATGGATGCCGCGCCCCCCAGGTTCTAGCCTGGGGGGCGCGGCACTTTCATCTGGTCATACTTGTTTGGCCGCGACTGCACAGACAGGAACGAGGAAAACATGACCGAC
The DNA here is from genome assembly GCF_040612195.1 of Streptomyces sp. NPDC006450. Taxonomy (NCBI): domain Bacteria; kingdom Bacillati; phylum Actinomycetota; class Actinomycetes; order Kitasatosporales; family Streptomycetaceae; genus Streptomyces; species Streptomyces sp. NPDC006450. Next base: position 19,764 of record NZ_JBEXPT010000073.1, read on the forward strand.
CCAGTGACCCTGACCGGTGGCGAGGGCACGATCGGCGAGTTCGACGAGAAGCGCGCCGAGGCGGCGGTCCGCGAGCTCCTGTTCGCGGTCGGCGAGGACCCGGACCGCGAGGGGCTCCTGGAGACCCCGGGCCGCGTGGCGCGGGCGTACAGGGAGATTCTGGCTGGTCTGTGGCAGAAGCCGGAGGACGTGCTGACGACGGTGTTCGACCTGGGGCACGATGAGCTGGTCCTGGTAAAGGACATTGAAATCGTATCTTTGTGCGAGCACCATCTGCTGCCGTTCCACGGCGTCGCTCACGTCGGCTACATTCCGGCGGAGAACGGCAAGATCACGGGCCTGTCGAAGCTGGCCCGCCTTGTGGACGTCTACGCCCGCCGCCCGCAGGTGCAGGAACGTCTCACGACGCAGATAGCCGACTCGCTGATGGAGATCCTCGACGCGCGCGGTGCCATCGTGGTGGTCGAGGCCGAGCACATGTGCATGTCGGTCCGCGGCATCCGCAAGCCGGGAGCCAAGACCACCACATCCGCGGTTCGCGGTCAGCTCCGTGCCACGGCCACCCGAGCCGAGGCGATGAGCCTCATCCTGGCGCGCTAGCCGGATTGTCAGTGCTGCCCGCTACGGTCCCCCTCCACGACTTCACGGAGGGGGACCGATGCTTCGGGGCCTGCCGAGCAGGCAGACGGTCGCACCTCGTGGTCGCGGACAGCTGGCCGAAGCGCGGCACGCTCCGGACGAGGCCTAGGCGGCGCTGGCGGTCGCCTTGCCGGGGTCCTCGTCGTCCGGGAGTTTGAGGACGTGTTCCAGGAAGAGGGCCGCCGCGACGACCGCCGCGCCCGCCAGGACCGAGAAGCCGGCGTACCAGGTCTGGTCGCGGCGGGCGGGGACGTCCATGGCGTTGGTGAGCAGGAAGACGCCGACGCCGCCGTAGGCGCCCGCGACCAGGGCCGCCACGAGGGCGCTGGCCTGGCCGAAGACGACCGCGCGGGCCGCCATCAGCGGCTCCACGCCCTTGGCGTCGGGCACGCGCTCGCGCTGGGCCTTCAGGCGGGACCGCAGCGACAGGGCTGTCGCGAGCAGGACCACCGCGATGGCGGCGAGCACGACGGGTGCGGCCAGCGGCACGCCCGGGAGGGTGCCGTAGGCGTTCCACAGCCGGGCTCCGGCCCAGGACAGCACCGCGGCGATCGCGAAAATGCCCGCCAGGACCGCCGGCCTCAGTTGCTTCACGTGTGCTTCTCCCGCCATCCCGCCGTTCCCGCAGCGCCCGCTCTCCGTGCGTGCGTACCCGGTGATCCTAAGTGGTCGCCGGACCCGCCCCGCGGGCGCGGCTCATTCGGGGAGGCGCAGTTCCAGGTCCGTGCGCTGGGTGAGTCCCTCGTGGCCGACTGCGGCCAGCAGCGAGGCGACGGGCCCGTGGCCCGGGATCTGCGCTTCGGGATCGATGTCGTTCCAGGGGGCCAGCACGAAGGCGCGCTGGTGGGCGCGCGGGTGCGGGAGGGTGAGGACGGGGTCGGCGGAGACCACGTCGGCGTAGGAGATGATGTCGACGTCGATGGTGCGGGGCCCCCAGCGCTCCTCGCGGACGCGGTCGAAGGCCTCTTCGATGGCGTGGCCGCGCTCCAGCAGCGAGCTGGGGGGCAGGGTGGTCTTCACCGAGATGACGGCGTTGAGGTACGAGGGCTGCGAGCCCGTCTCCACGCCCCACGGCTCCGTCTCGTAGACGGGGGAGACGGCCTTGACCCGCAGGCCCGGAGTGTCGCCGAGGGCGTCGATGGCGCCCTGGAGGGTCTCCAGACGGTTGCCCAGGTTCGCGCCCAGCGCGACGACGGCCCACTTGGGGTTGGACAGGGTGACGTCCGCCGCGTCGACGGCTTCCACCACGGAGGCGGGTACGGGCTGGACCGTGGGGTCGCTCTGGGCGTTCATTCCGTTGTTCACGCGCGGCTCCGGGTGATCGTGATGGTCACGTCGTCGAAGGGGACGGTGATCGGCGCGTCCGGTTTGTGGACGACGACCTCCACCTGGGCGACCGCCTCGTGCTTGAGGCACTGCTGGGCGATCCGCTCGGCGAGGGTTTCGATCAGGTCCACAGGCTCGCCCTGGACCACGTCGACGACTTCTTCCGCCACTACCCCGTAGTGCACGGTCTTAGCCAGGTCGTCGCCCGCCGCCGCGGGGCGGGTGTCGAGGTGGAGCACCAGGTCGACGATGAAGGTCTGGCCTTCCTCGCGCTCCCGGGGGAAGACGCCATGGTGCCCGCGAGCCTTGAGGCCGCGCAGCGCGACACGATCCACGCGAATCACTCCTGCTTTTCGTAGGTGTTTCCGGTCCGGGACTCCCCGGATCCATGGCCTGAGCCGAGTGCGGTCGGCGTCGTCCATCTTCGAATTTACCTGCGAAATACCTCGGACCCCGACAGCATCCCGACTGAGGGGCTAGGAGGGCTCCTCCTCGTCGTCCTCGTCGGAGTCCGCGAGGACGGGAGAACCGTGGTGCGACCAGAGCCGCCAGCCCTCCGGTGTGCGTCGGAACACATTCGTGGCGACGACGAGCTGGCCGACGAGCGGGCCCAGTTCACCGCTGTCCTGCGCGGGTCCGCCGCTGAGGATGTTCTCGGTGCAGGTCACCAGGGCGGTGTCGCCTATGACGGTGACCTTGGTGTCGGTGAGGAAGAACTGGATGTATTCGGTGTGCGACATGATCAGCGCGTAGGAGCGCAGCACTTCGCCGCGTCCCGACAGCACCGGCCAGCCCGGGTGCACGCAGGAGATCTCGTCCTCGAGCCAGAGCGCCGACAGCGCGTCGAAGTCCCCCCGCTCCATGGCCTCGTAGAAGGCCGTGTTGACCTCTTCGACGGATTCGATGTCGGTACGGCTCACCGTGCCCCTTCCTCGTTGCTGCGGGTGGTACGCAGTGCCCCTTCCACGGCGCGGGCCACCCGAACCGCGTCGGCGCTCGCCCGTACCTCGTGGACCCGCACGGCCCAGGCGCCCCGGGCGGCGGCGATGGCGGTGACGGCGGCGGTGGCGGCGTCGCGCTCGCGGGCGGGCGGTGGGGAGGCGTCGTCGGCGCCGGCCAGCACGCGGCCGAGGAAACGCTTCCGCGAGGCGGCCACCAGCAGCGGGAAGCCCAGGGCGCGCAGCTCGGCGAGGTGGGCGACCAGGGCCAGGTCGTGTTCGGCGTTCTTGGCGAAGCCCAGACCGGGGTCGACCAGGAGGCGTTCGGGGGCTATGCCGCCGCTGACGACGGCGTCGATGCGGGTGCGGAGTTCGGAGGTGACCTCGGCGAGGACGTCGTCGTAGACGGCGAGGCTGTTCATGCCGTCGCTGAAGCCGCGCCAGTGCATGACGACGAAGGGCACTTCGGCGGCGGCGATGGCCGGGATCATGCCGGGGTCGGCGAGGCCGCCGCTGACGTCGTTGACGAGGGTGGCGCCGGCGGCCACCGCCCGGGAGGCGACGGAGGCGCGCATGGTGTCGACGGAGACGACGACCCCTTCGGAGGCGAGGCCGCGGACGACGGGGACGACCCGGCGCAGTTCCTCCTCCTCGTCGACGCGGGAGGCGCCGGGGCGGGTGGACTCGCCGCCGACGTCCACGAGGTCGGCGCCCTGGGCGACGAGGTCGAGGCCGCGCTTGACGGCGGCGGTGGTGTCGAACCAGCGGCCGCCGTCGGAGAAGGAGTCCGGGGTGACGTTGACGACGCCCATGACCGCGCAGCGGTCCCAGTCGGGCAGGCCTGTCACCAGGCCCCTGGCGGCGGGTCCGCGGTTCGTGTTCATGGTTCCCAGGGTAGAGGCCGTGTCCTTGCCCCGGCCTGACGGCTGCGGGCGGGGGCCGCGCCGCGCGGGCTCTCCCCGCCCCGCCCCTCCACCGTTCCCCGGGGCTGCGCCCCCGGACCCCCGCGCCTCGGACGCCGGCGGGGCCGCAGCGGCTCAGGCGGCCTGGACCTCGCGCTCCGGCTGGGTGGGTACGGCCGCGGCGTGCACGCGGTGGTGGGCGCAGGTGCGGACGGGCTTGGGGCGCCGGCGGCCGGCGAACAGGCGGGGCAGGGCCAGTGTGACGAAGCCCTCGGCCTGCATCGCCGCGAAGCCGATGCGGGGCAGGTCCCGGGTGGTGCGGAAGACCACGAAGCGGGGCTCCCAGCGGGGGCGGAACTTCGCGTTGAACTTGTACAGCGACTCGATCTGGAACCAGCGCGAGAGGAACACCAGCAGGCTCCGCCACATCCGCAGGACCGGGCCGGCGCCGATCTTCTCGCCGCGGGCCAGGGCCGAGCGGAACATCGCGAAGTTCAGGGAGACCTTCTCGATGCCGAGCGCCGGGGAGGCCTCCAGGGAGGCGACGATCAGCAGCTCGTTCATGCCGGGGTCGGCGGCGCGGTCGCGGCGCATCAGCTCCAGCGACATGCCGTCCTTGCCCCACGGGACGAAGTGCAGGACGGCTTTGAGGTCGCCGAAGGGGGAGGTGTCGCCCTCTTCGACGCGGTGCGCGGTGGCGATGTAGCAGTCGCCGTCGCCGGGATCGCCGACGCGGCCGAGCGCCATGGAGAAGCCGCGTTCGGTGTCGGTGCCGCGCCAGGCGTCGGCGGCGCCGCGCACCTGCTCCAGCTCGGTCTCGGTCAGCTCGCTGACCCGGCGGACCCGGGTGGTGTAGCCGTTGCGCTCGATGCGCTTCACCATCTGGCGGACGTTGCGCATCGCCCGGCCCGAGAGGGAGAAGTCTTTGACGTCGACGATGGCCTCGTCCCCGAGCTCCAGCGCGTCGAGGCCGGTCTCGCGGGTCCAGACCTCGCCGCCGGTCTCGCTGCAGCCCATGACGGCGGGGGTCCAGGAGTGGGTCTTGGCCTCCTCCATGAACCGTTCGATGGCGCCGGGCCAGGCCTCGACGTCGCCGACCGGGTCGCCGGAGGCGAGCATCACGCCGGAGACGACGCGGTAGGTGACGGCGGCCTTGCCGCTGGGGGAGAAGACGACGGCCTTGTCGCGGCGGAGCGCGAAGTGGCCCAGCGAGTCGCGGCCGCCGTGGCGGGCGAGCAGCTCGCGGAGCTTGACCTCGTCGTCGGCCGTGAGCCGGGCGGCCGGGTGCTCGGGGCGGAAGGCCAGGTAGATGGTGGTGACGGCGGTCAGCATGCCGAGGGCGCCGAGCGAGTAGCCGACGGTCCAGGACACGCGGCCGGCGTAGTCGACGGGTCCCTCGAAGCCGAAGAGTCCGTAGACGACGTGGCTGATCTGCTCGTAAACACCCGGATTGCCTACAACGCGGCCGGGGTGCGAGTTGACGATGACCAGACCGAGGCCGATGGAGCCCGCGCTCATCAGCACGAAGTTGGCGAGCGCCTTCCAGCGGCTGCGCGGGTCGGGCAGGGCCTTGAATTCGCTCTGATGGCGCAGCAGGAGCGCCAGGAGCACGGCCGCGATGACCACGCCGATGAAGGAGTGGCGGTACGTGAACTGCGCGACGGCGCCCGCCGGGAGCAGCACCACCGCGGCCCGCCAGGCGCGGCGCTTGCGGCGCTTGAGCCCGTGGGCGAGCAGCAGGAGCAGGACGCCGGCGCTGATGGCCAGGGCGGCGGCGAAGGGGCCGACGGAGCCGGGCAGCACCTCGGTGACCGCGTGGATGCGGCTGTGCCGGAAGCGCGGGAAGACTCCCGCTGCGATGTCCAGCAGGCCGACGACCGTGACGGCGGTGCCCACGATCCCGGGGACGGACTCCGGACGTGGGCCTCGGAGGATTCGGCTGACAGGCTTCGGAACCTGTCCCGACTTATCGCCATCTATCCTGCTAGACATCGCTTCCCGTTGCTCCGCGAGAGATCATGTGGCCGAAGGCCGCTGGGGGCCTTCGTTGGGTGGTGCGTCCACTAGGACGACATCGAAGGGGAGCGGGTTCACTCTTCCTCGAGAAAAAAACTAGTCCTGCCATAGAAAGTCGACTGACTGCTCATGGGTCTCACCAGTAATACGGTCCTGGCGCTGGCCATCCTTGCCGGTGTGCTGCTGTTCGCAGCCACGGTGTGGTTCTGGCCGAAGCTCTCGGGCCGCTCCTGGCGCTCGGTCCTCGGCCGGATCGGCCTCCTGCTGGCAACGCAGTTGGCGTTGTTCGCGGCGATCGGTCTCGGCGCGAACAAGTCGTTCCTGTTCTACGGGTCCTGGGCCGACCTCTTCGGTCAGGAGACCTCGATCGGCAAGGTCGTCGACCACTCGATGAGCAGCGCCGACATCAAGGTCGTCGCCAAGCAGCAGCTCGACGTGCCCGGCGGCGCCAAGCCGCCGGTCGGCGGGCAGATCCTGAAAGTCTCCATAACGGGCCAGAAGTCGAAGATAACGACGAGCGGCTTCGTGTGGCTGCCGCCGGAGTACTTCCAGCCGGAGCACCAGGACCAGAACTTCCCGGCCTCCATCGTCCTGACGGGTTACCCGGGCATGGCGGAGAACCTGATCAAAGGGCTCGACTACCCGATGACGGCCTTCAGGCAGGCCAAGACGGGCAAGATGAAGCCGATGATCCTGGTGATGCTCCGTCCGACGCCGGGTGCGCGCGACACCGAGTGCGTGGACATACCCGGTGGCCCGCAGACCGAGACGTTCTACGGCCAGGACCTCCCGCAGGCCATCCAGAGCACCTTCCGGGTCGGCAAGAAGCCGCAGAACATGGGCTTCATCGGCAATTCCACGGGCGGTTACTGCGCTCTGAAGATCGCCGCGCACTACCCGCGGAACTTCGGCGCCGCCGCGGGGCTGTCCGCGTACTACGCGGCCGCGGACGACCCGACGACCGGTGACCTCTTCCACGGGGACGAGAAGCTGAAGGCGCGCGCGAACATCCTGGCGTCGATGAAGGACAGGCAGCCGGCCGGTACGTCGTTCCTGGTCACCAGCAGCGAGAAGGGCGAGCCGAACCTCGCCGACACGAAGAAGTTCATCAAGCTGGTCAAGGGCCCGGACCGGGTCTCCTCGATCATCCTCGACAGCGGCGGCCACAACTTCAACACCTGGAGGCGCGAGATCCCGCCGATGCTGGTGTGGATGAGCGGCAGGATCCAGGCGTAGGCGGCACTCGGGCGCAAGCGGGACTCGGGCGCAAGCAGGACTCGGGGCCGGGCCCGGGGCGAGGGGCCCCGGCTCAGGCCTCCTGCAACCGGGCCCGGCGCAGGGCCCGGTGCACCCCTTCGGGGGTGAGCACGCCGATCACCGCGCCGGAGTCGGGATCCGTGACCCCGATCCGTCCCGAGTCCTCCTGGAGCAGCAGCGCGAGCGCCTCGCGCAGACTGGCCCCCAGCGTCACTTCGGCGGTGGGGGCCTTTCCGTCGGCCGAGGCCAGGTCGGCGTGCACCACGGCGGTGACCGCGAGCCGCTTCAGCCCGCGGTCGGAGCCGACGAAGCCGGCCACGTACTCGGTCGCCGGGGCTCCCAGCACCTGCGCCGGGCGGGCGAACTGCTCGATGGTGCCCTCTCCGTAGACCGCGATGCGGTCGCCGAGCCGGACCGCCTCCTCCAAGTCGTGCGTGACCAGCAGGATCGTCTTGCGCACGGTCTGCTGGAGCGTCAGGAACTCGTTCTGCAGCCGCTCGCGGACCACCGGGTCCACCGCGCCGAACGGCTCGTCCATCAGCAGGACCGGCGGGTCCGCGGCGAGCGCCCGGGCCACGCCGACGCGCTGGCGCTGTCCGCCGGAGAGCTGTTCCGGGTAGCGGCCCCCGTAGACGGCCGGGTCCAGTCCGACCAGTTCGAGGAGTTCCGCGGCCCGCGCGCGGGCCTTGGCCTTCGGAGTGCCGATGAGCTGCGGCACGGTGGCCGTGTTCTCCAGCACCGTCTTGTGGGGGAAGAGCCCGACCTGCTGGATGACGTAGCCGATGCGGCGGCGCAGTTCGACCGGGTCGGCGGCGGCGATGTCCTCGCCGTTCAGGAGGATCCGGCCGGAGGTCGGCTCGATGAGCCGGTTGACCATCTTCATGGTGGTCGTCTTGCCGCAGCCGGACGGGCCCACCAGGGTGACCAGTTCCCCCTCGGCCACCTCGAAGGACAGGTCGGCGACGGCCGTGGTCCCGTCGGGGTAGCGCTTGGTCACTTGCTCGAATCGGATCACCCGGCCATCTTTCCCTACCCGGGGGGGTCCGTTTGTGAAGGGCGTGTTGCCCGCGTGCGAAGGATTCCGGCCATGGTCGGTGCCGGGGGTTATGGTCGTTTCTACGTACGGTCGGTGACGGGGGGTGAGGACCGATGGCCGGGCAGGGCTGCCTGGTGGCGAACGACTGGATCTGCTGGGAGTACGTCACGTCCCGCTCCCAGGAGCTCACCGACGCCACCCTCGAACACGTGTGGATCACCGGCGTGTCGGTGCTGATCGGCATCGCCGTGTCCGTCCCGCTCGCGCTGCTGGCCCGCCGCGGCCGCCGCTGGGCGGCGCCCGTCCTGGGCATCACCACCCTGCTCTACACCGTCCCCTCGCTCGCGATGTTCTCCCTGCTGCTGCCGGTCTTCGGGCTCTCGGCGGCGCTGGTGGTGACCGGGCTGGTGCTGTATTCGCTGACCATCCTCGTGCGCAACGTGCTGGCCGGTCTCGAGGCCGTGCCCGAGGACGTACGGGAAGCCGCGCGCGGGATGGGGTACGGGCAGGGCCGGCTGGTGTGGCAGGTCGAGCTGCCGCTGGCGCTGCCCGCCCTGCTGGCCGGCGTGCGGATCGCGACCGTCTCCACGGTCGCGCTGACGACCGTGGGCTCGATCGTGGGCAAGGGCGGCCTCGGCAACCTCATCGCACCCGCGGTGAACAGTTCCTTCAAGGCGCAGGTGCTCACCGCCTCGGTGCTGTGCGTGCTCCTCGCGCTCGCCTTGGACCTGGCTCTGCTCGGTCTCCAGCGGCTGCTCACCCCCTGGACGCGTGCGACCCGGGCGCCCCGCGCCGCCACGCGCGCCGCCCGTCGCGCCGGCGTCGACGCGGGAGCCGTCTGATGGGAGTGCTGGGACAGGCCTGGGACTGGCTGGCCGACGGGGCCAACTGGTCGGGGGAGAGCGGGGTGTGGCACCGGCTCGGCGAGCACGTGTACGTCAGCGGGGTCGCCCTGGCGCTGGCCTGCGCGGTGGCCCTGCCGGTCGGACTGCTGCTGGGTCACCTCGGCAAGGGCGGCGGCCTCGCGGTCAACGTCTCCAACATCGGGCGGGCCGTCCCGGTCTTCGCGGTGCTGGCGCTGTTCATGGTCTCCCCGCTGCGCAATGCCGGGTACGTGCCGACCATCGCCGCGCTGGTGCTCTTCGCCATCCCGCCGCTGCTGACCAACGCCTACGTCGGCATGCGCGAGGTCGACCGCTCGGTGGTGGAGGCCGCGCGGGGCATGGGCATGTCCGGGCGCCAGCTCTTCTGGCGGGTGGAACTGCCGCTGGCGCGCGGACTGGTGATGACGGGCCTGCGTTCGGGAGCCGTCCAGGTCATCGCCACGGCCACCATCGCCGCCATGGTCGGCCAGGGCGGCCTCGGCCGGATCATCACCGCCGGCTTCAACACGTACAACACCCCGCAGGTCGTCGCGGGTGCCCTGCTGGTCGCGGCGCTCGCCCTGCTCGTGGAGGGCGCGCTGGTGGCGGCCGACCGGCTGCTGCCGGGCGCGGCCACCCGCTGAGCCGGGCCCCGACAGGTTTCCCCATCCCTTGAAGGAGATTGAGATGAGCAAGTCCACGCGCGCCCTCGGCGCGGCCCTGGGCGCGGTCGCCCTGACCGCATCGCTCGCCGCGTGCGGCGGCGACAGTCTGGAGAAGAGCAAGGACGGGGGCTCCTCCGCCGCCGCCCCGGGGTCGTCCGAGGGCGGCAAGGGCGGCAAGCTGGTGATAGGCGCCGCCGGCTTCACCGAGTCCAACGTGCTGGCCGAGCTGTACGCGCAGGTCCTGACGGACGCGGGCTACAGCACCTCGATCACCACGGTCAGCAACCGCGAGCTGTACGAACCCTCGCTGGAGAAGGGCGAGATCGATGTCGTCCCGGAGTACGCGGCGACCCTCGCGGAGTTCCTCAACGCCAAGGTGAACGGCTCCAAGGCGCCGACGGAGAAGCCGGTCGCGTCGAGCGACGTGACGGCGACGGTGGCGGCCCTGGAGAAGCTGGCGGGCCCGCTGGGGCTCAAGGCGCTGCCCGCCGGCTCGGCGGTCGACCAGAACGCCTTCGCGGTGAGCAAGGAATTCGCCGCGAAGAACAATCTCAAGACCCTTTCCGATCTGGGCAAGTCCGGTCTGAAGGTCAAGATCGCGGCCGGTGACGAATGCGCGGTGCGGCCCTTCTGCGCACCCGGATTGAAGACGACATACGGAATCGATGTTTCCGGTATTGACCCCAAGGGCGTCGGAACCCCGCAGGCCAAGCAGGCGGTGAAGGACGGCGCGGACCAGCTGGTCCTCACCACCACGACGGACGCCACCCTCGACACCTTCGGCCTGGTCCTGCTGGAGGACGACAAGAAGCTCCAGAACGCGGACAACGTCCTCCCGGTGGTCAACACCAAGGACGCCGGCGCTCCCGAGATCGCGGCCGCCCTCGACAAGATCACCAAGGCGCTCACAACGGCCGACCTGGTCGAGCTGAACCGCAAGGTCGACGCCGAGCGCGCCAAGCCGGCGGATGTCGCCAAGGCCTATCTGGAGTCGAAGGGGCTCGTGAAGAAGTAGGAGTTGCGCCTTTCGTGCGTCAAGTGCGGTAACTGCTCGGGAACAGATTGCCGAGCGGTTACCCCACAGCCTGTCCACGCCCTGTAAATTTCTGGCCATGCCCCGTGGACGCCACCGCAATCCCGAACCCCTTCACCGGCTGCTCACGCCGACGGCCGTCGCCGGTGTGTCCATAGCCGGCGCCGGCGCCTCCTGGCTGCTCGCGGAACCGATGGCGCTGCGCCTGCTCGTGGCGCTCACCGCGGCCGCCGGCCTGGCCGGTGCCGTCGTCATGCGCTCGTGGGACCTGTCGGCCGGCCGCCGGGTCAGCGAGCTCGGGCGCGAGCGGGTCAAGGACGAGTGGCGCACGGACGAGCGGATAGCCGAGCTCGAATCCGACCTCGAAGAGGCCCGGGTGCTGCGCGGCAAGCTCGACGCCAAACTGCGCGCCAAGCGGGTCGAACTCGCGGGCCTGCGCGGGGAGCACGCGTCGCTGCTGCGCCGGTACGCCACCGCCGAGACCGAGCGGGCGAGCGCCCTGGAGGGACGCCGGCTGCTGGCCATCGAGGCCGCGGCCCCGGCCGCTTCCGCCGCCCCGGGCCCGAGGGAACTTCCCGCGGTCTCCGAGGAGCGCACCAGCGCCGGCGCGGCCACCTCGGTGGGCTACGCCCGCGCCCACGCCGCGCTCGCGGCGCTGGCCGACAAGGCGGCCAAGGCCGCCGCGCCCGCCCCCGGGGCCCGGAGCGGCCCGGCCGCTCTCCCGGCGGCCCCGGCCGCCCCCGCTCTCCCGGCGGCCTCCGCCTCCAACGCCCCCGTCGCCCCGGCGAAGCGCGCCGAGCTGGAGTCGCACGCCCGCCCCGCGCTCGCCGGCCCGGCGCCCGCGGGACCGGCGGCCGCCGTCCCCGCGCGCCGGATCGCGGCCGCGGTGGCCCCGTACGCCGCGCAGCGCCGGCCTGCTTCGCGCGTCGAGGGCGGCTTCGACTTCTTCGGTACGAAGACGGCCGCGCAGGCCCGCGCGGTCATCGAGTCCGTCCAGAACGAGGACCTCGCCGATGTCGTCGGCGCGGAGGCCCTCGCGGTCCACAAGGCGGAGTCCGTCCAGGGCGGGGTGGAGCCGGAGTTCAAGGCGGCCACCGCCGAGCACCGCGCCGTGGGCCAGGTCATCGACCTCACCGCCCACGACGAGACCGAGTCGATCGACGTGGTGCAGCTGCGCACCGCGATCTCCTGACCGGTCTCCTCGCCGAACGGGAACCACACGCCCGAACGGGAACCGCACGCCCTCTAGAACAGCGGCAGTTGGCCCGGCAGCGGGGACAGGGCGAAGCCGTCCAGCGTCGGGGCTGCGGCGCCGAGGGTCACGCGGGCGCGGGATCCGGGGCAGGAGACGAGGTCCCCGCGACCCCGTCCGGCGGGAGGGTCGTGGCGGGCGATCCGCCCGGCGGTGACGGCGCAGTCGCGGCCGCAGGAGGGGCAGGCCCGGCGGGGTGAAAGGGACATCCCCCAAGTCTGCCCTGCCCCACGGACAACGGCCCCCGACCACTCCCGGTCCGGCCGCTCCCGGTCCGGCCCTCCCGTCCCGGCCGCTCCCGGTCAGTCCCTCCGCGTGGCCGCCCAGCTCTCGTGGGCGCTGGCCACCCGGGTCCACAGGGCCGAGCGGTCGGTCGGGGTCAGGTCGTCGAGCGCGCGGCCGAAGACGCCCTCCAGCACCGCGTAGAACTCCTCCGGGCCGTCGAGCACCCGCTCCGTGTTCCCCCGCACCGGGTCGGTCCGGCTCAGCACCCGCCCCCGCAGGGCGTCGATGCCGTCCGCGTCGCGCCGCAGGGCCGCGAAGGTCCGTACGAAACCTGAGTCCTCGGAGGTCGACAGCCGGACGTGCTCGGCCTCGAAGCCGGCCGTCCCGGCCGGACCGGCGGGCTCGGCGCGGAACTTCACGAGCGGGGCGGAGCTGCCGGGGTGGCGGTAGAGCCAGCCCGTGCCGGGCAGCCGCTCCAGAAAGTAGGCGAAGGCCCCCTGGCGGTACGCGCCTTCGCGCAGCGGCAGCGGTTCGTGCGGGCCGTCGCCGAGCCCGGTGTCCACGAAGTAGGAGCCGATGGAGCCGGCGTCGGCGTCGGCCTGACCGGCCCCCGGTACGCGGACGGTGAGCGCCAGGTGGTCGCCGCTCACGCCCGGTGCGGCGGCTTCGGGCTGCGACTCCTTGTACACGCCGCCCACATGGCGGGTGACCTCGTAGCCGAGGTGGTCGAGGAGGGCCGCGAAGGCCCCGTTGAGGTGGAAGCAGTAGCCGCCGCGTCCGGCGGCGAAGCGGCGCGCCGACAACTCGGGGTCGATGCCGGGGGCGCGGCCGAGCTGGATGTCGACGTTCTCGTACGGGACGCGCTCCACGTGCGCCCGCTGCAGGGCGAACAGCCCCTCCACGGACGGCGCACCGGGCTCCTCGATGCCGAGTCGCCGCAGGTAGGCGGCGTATGTGCCGGGGCGGGGGTCTGCTGACGTGCCGGAGGGCATGCGGGCACCCCGGGCCGGGGACGCGGTCACTTGTCGATGTCGCCGACGACGAAGAACAGCGAGCCGAGGATCGAGACCATGTCGGCGACCAGCTGTCCGGGAAGCAGCACCGCCAGCGCCTGGATGTTGTTGTACGACGCCGAGCGCAGCTTGAGCCGGTACGGGGTCTTCTCGCCCTTGGAGACCAGGTAGTAGCCGTTGATGCCGAGGGGGTTCTCGGTCCACGCGTACGTCTCTCCCTCGGGCGCCTTCAGCACCTTCGGCAGCCGCTGGTTGATCGGCCCGGGGGCCAGCTCCGCCATCCGGTCCAGGCAGGCGACCGCGAGGTCCAGCGCGTTGTGGGTCTGCTCCAGCAGCACCTCGAAGCGGGCCAGGCAGTCGCCCTCGGTGCGGGTGACGACCTTCAGGACGTCCTGGAGCTCGCCGTAGGCGAGGTACGGCTCGTCGCGGCGCAGGTCGAAGTCGACGCCGGAGGCGCGGGCGATCGGGCCGGAGACCCCGTACGCGTGCACGGCCCCGGCGGACAGGACGCCGACGCCGCGGGTGCGGGCGCGGAAGATCTCGTTGCCGCGCACCAGGTCGTCGTAGACGTGCATGCGCGTGTTGACGTCGGCGATGGCCGCGCGGGCCCGGCCCAGCCAGCCGGCCGGGAGGTCCTCCTTGAGACCGCCGACCCGGTTGAACATGTAGTGCATGCGGCCGCCGGAGATCTCCTCCATGACGGCCTGGAGCTCCTCGCGCTCGCGGAACGCGTGGAAGATCGGGGTGATGCCGCCCAGCTCCAGGGGGTACGAGCCGAGGAACATCAGGTGGTTCAGGACCCGGTTCAGCTCGGCGAGCAGGGTCCGCATCCACACGGCCCGCTCGGGCACCTCCATGCCGAGCATCCGCTCGACGGCCATGACCACGCCCAGCTCGTTGGAGAACGCGGACAGCCAGTCGTGGCGGTTCGCGAGCATCACGATCTGGCGGTAGTCGCGGGCCTCGAAGAGCTTCTCGGCGCCGCGGTGCATGTAGCCGACGACCGGCTCGGCGCTGACGATGCGCTCGCCGTCCAGGACGAGGCGCAGGCGCAGCACGCCGTGCGTGGAAGGGTGCTGGGGGCCGATGTTGAGCACCATGTCGGTGCTCTCCGCCGCGCCGCCGATGCCGACCGTGGTCTCCGTCATGGCGGCATTGTCTCAGCAGGCGGGGGTGGCTCGTGGGCCGGTCCGGATTGCGGATCGGGCGGCGGTCGCCGACGGGCGCGGCAAGCCCGGTCCGGGGGGCGGGCCACGCGCCTAGTGTGGGGGGATGGACACGGGGACAGAGGGTGAGGCGGGTCCGCCCGAGTGGGTGGGACTGCCGGGAGGGCTGCTGACGCTGCGCAGGCTGGTGCTGGCGCTGTGGATGTCCCTCTTCGCGGTGGTGACGGCCGTCGTGCTGGGGATGGCTGTCGGCCCGGGGTGGGCGGCGGCCGGCGGGTTCTGGCTGGTGGTGCTGGCCTGGGGCTGGGTGATGCTCGGGCGGAACTGGCGGTCCTGGCGGTACGCGGAGCGCGCGGACGACCTGCTGATCAGCCGGGGCGTGATGTGGCGGGAGCAGACCGTGGTGCCGTACGGGCGGATGCAGCTGGTGGAGGTGGCCTCGGGCCCGCTGGAGCGCCGAGTCCGGCAGCTTGACGGTGCGCTCGGCGTGGCCTCCGACCAGATCGCTCTGGTTGTTGCCGATGTTGGCGATGATCGTGTAGCCGCGGGCCTCG
>NZ_JBEXPT010000074.1:0-34490 GCF_040612195.1 Streptomyces sp. NPDC006450
CAGGACGACGGCCCGCGGACCCGTCCGCCGGACGGCCTCGCACAGGGCGTCGGCCGGCAGGGCGGCTCCGAACATCCGCACGGGCAGGGCCCGCTCGCCCAGCGCGGCGGCCAGGGCCTCCATCGGGAGGCTGTGCTGCTCGCCGGGCGCGCAGGCCAGGAGCACGGGCGGGGCCGGGCGCCGCTCCGGGGCGGGCCGGATCCGGTGCAGGGCCGCGGAGACGTACCAGGACAGGAGGTGTTCGACCTCCACGTAACGCTCCCCGGCCGAAGCCCACTTGCGGCCCACCGCGTGCAGGGTCGGCGCGATGACCTCCTCCCAGGCGGTGACCGGGCCCAGGTCGGCGAGCACGGCCGCCAGCAGGTCCTCCACGGCCGGCGCGTCCAGCCGTACGGCGGCCCGCGCGAGCCCCCTGCACTCCGGGCGGACGTCCCCGAGGCGCAGCGCGCGGGGCCCACCGGGCGTCGCGGCGGCGGGAACCTCGGCGGCAGGGGCGTCCCGGGCGGCGCCCCGGGCCACCCGGGCCGCCTCGGACGGGGGCGCGCCCTGGGCGGTGAGGCGGCACATCAGCTCCAGCCGGGCGATGTCATCGGGGGTCCAGCGCCGGTGCCGGCCCGCTTCGCGGCGGTCCGGGCCGATGGCGTAGCGGCGCTCCCAGGAGCGCAGCGTGGTCGGCGAGACCCCGAGGCGCCGGGCGACGGCCCCGGTGCCGAGGGCGACGGGCGGGGCCTCGGGCTGGTGCCGGGGCTGCGCGGGTTCGGGCTCCACCTCTCCACCGTACGGCGCGGCGGGCCGGTGGGCGGTCACCCGGATCCCGTGCGGCCCGCGGGGCCCGGCTCCGGCCCGTCCGCGGCTTCCGGACCCGTCCCGCGGCCCCTGCGGAAGCGGTCGAGGCCGTCGGCGAGGCCTACCACCGGGTCGGGGTAGTCGTATTGGGCCCGTTCCAGGCCGGGGAGCCGCCAGGGCTCGTGCACGCGGGGTGCGGGGAGTCCTGCCAGTTCGGGGACCCAGCGGTGGACGTAGCCGCCGTCGGGGTCGTACCGCAGGCCCTGGCGCACCGGGTTGAGGACGCGGTTGGGGCGGGTGTCGGTGCCCGTGCCCGCCGCCCACTGCCAGTTGAGCTGGTTGTTGGCGAGGTCTCCGTCGACGAGGAGTTCCATGAAGTGGCGGGCTCCGACGCGCCAGTCGACGTACAGGGTCTTGGTGAGGAAGCTCGCGACCAGCAGCCGGCCGCGGTTGTGCATCCAGCCTTCGTGGGCCAGTTGGCGCATGGCCGCGTCGACGACCGGGTAACCGGTGCGGCCCTCCTTCCAGGCCAGGGTCTCCTCCTCGGCGGCGGGGCCGGTGCGCCAGCGGTCGCCGCGGTCCCGGTAGTCCGCGGCGGCGGCCCCGGGCCTGGCCGCGAGCACCTGGTGGTGGAAGTCGCGCCAGCACAGCTGCCGTACGAAGGCTTCCGCGCCGGGGCCGCCGGCGGCGCGGGCCCGGTGGACTGCCTCGGTGGACGAGAGCGTGCCGAAGTGCAGGTGCGGGGAGAGCCGGGAGGTGGCGTCGCCGGCCAGGTCGTCATGGGTCTCGCCGTAGCCGTCGATGCCGGAGCGCAGCCAGCGGGCGAGCAGCCGGCGCGCCTCGGGCTCCCCGCCGGTGGCGAGGCCCGGCGAGGTCCCGGAGACGGCGGTCCGCTCGGGCAGGGGCTCGGAGCTGATCGCGTCGGGCACCGGGACGGCGCGGGGTGTGGGGGCGGCGGCCCGCAGGGGGTGCTGCGACCAGTGGCGGTGGTACGGGGTGAAGACGGCGAAGTGGTCGGAGCCGGTGGAACCGGTGGGAGTGACGGCCCCGGGGGCCACTGCGGTGATCACCGCGTCGTGGACGTGGAACCGCCGGCCCTCGGCTTCGAGGGCGCCCCGCAGCCGCTCCTCGCGGGCGTGGGCGTAGGCGCTGACCCCGGCCGCCATGTGGACCTCGTCGGCGTCGGTCTCCCGTACGACGGCCATGGTCGCGGCGACCGGGTCGCCGGACCGTACGACGAGGCGGCCGCCGCGGGAGCGCAGCCCGGCGTCGAGGCCGGCGAGGCAGTCGGCGAGGAAGGCGAGCCGGTTGGGCGGGGCGGCGACCCCAGGGTCGCGCACGAAGAGCGGCACGACCTGCTCGGACGAGGAGAGGGCGGCCCTCAGCGGCGGATGGTCGTGCAGCCGGAGGTCGGAGGTGTAGAGGACCACCGCGACGTTCATGGGGTTCGCTCCGCGTAGGGGGGACGTGGGGACGGGCTGTCGTGAGGTACTTCGCCGCCGGGCCCGATCCCGGATGCGGATGCGGGGGGGGTGCCGTGGCCCGGCGGGGGGCCCGGCCCGGTCAGTCGGCGGCGGCGTCCGCGCGCTCCGCCGCGCGGGCGATGTTGCGTGCCATGCCGCCGAAGACGACGGCGTGGAACGGCGACACGCTCCACCAGTACAGGTGGCCCAGCAGGCCGTGCGGATGGAACAGGGCGCGCTGGCGGTAGCGGGATCCCGCCTCCCCCGGGGACGGCGGATCGGCGTGCAGTTCCAGCCAGGCCAGCCCCGGGAGCCGCATTTCGGCGCGCAGCCGCAGCAGCCGGCCCGGTTCGACCTCCTCCACCCGCCAGAAGTCCAGGGAGTCCCCCACCCGCAGCCGCGCCGCGTCCCGGCGGCCGCGCCGGATGCCGACTCCGCCCACGAGTCGGTCCAGCCAGCCCCGTACGGCCCAGGCCAGCGGGAAGGAGTACCAGCCGTTCTCCCCGCCGATTCCTTCCACCACCCTCCACAGCGCCGCCGCCGGGGCCTCGACGGCGAGCTCCCGTTGGTCGGTGTACAGGCTGCCGCCCGCCCAGTCGGGGTCGGTGGGCAGCGGGTCGCTCGGCGCGCCCGGGACGGAGGCGGAGGACCAGCGGGTGGTCACCCGGGCCTCGCGGATCCGGCGGAGGGCCAGCGCGAGGGCCTCGTCGAAGCCGATGGGCGCGCCCGGCGGGTCCGGGACGTGGACGGCGATGTCGTGCTCGGCGCACACCACCTCGTGCCGCAGGGATTCGGCGAGCGGCCGGGCGAGCGCCCTCGGCACGGGGGTGACCAGGCCGATCCAGTGGCTGGACAGCCTCGGGGTGAGCATCGGGACCCGCAGGATCAGGCGGGCGGGCAGCCGCGCGACGGCGGCGTAGCGGCGCATCATCTCCTCGTACGTGAGCACGTCGGGCCCGCCGATGTCGAAGGCCCGGTTCACCTCGGGCGGCATGCCGGCGCTGCCGACGAGGTAGCGCAGGACGTCGCGCACGGCGATGGGCTGGCAGCGGGTGCCGACCCAGCTGGGGGTGACCATGACGGGCAGCCGTTCGGTCAGGTAGCGCAGCATCTCGAAGGAGGCGGACCCGGACCCGATGACGACGGCGGCGCGCAGCACGGTCGCCGGGACGGCTCCGGCGAGGAAGATCTCCCCGACTTCGGCGCGGGAGCGCAGGTGCGGCGAGAGGGACCGGACGGGGATGTCCGCCGGGGTGAGGCCGCCGAGGTAGACGATGCGGCGGACGCCGGCGGCGCGGGCCTCGTCCGCGAACGCCCGGGCGGCGTCCCGGTCGCGCTTCTCGAAGCCGGAGCCGGTGCCGAGGGAGTGCACGAGGTAGTAGGCGACGTCGATTCCGCTCATCGCCCCGGCGAGGGACGAGGAGTCGGTGACGTCTCCCCGGACGATCTCGGCTTCCCCGGCCCAGGGATGGTCGCGCAGTTTCTCCGGGGAGCGGGCCAGGCAGCGGACCCGGTGGCCGGCGTCCAGGAGTTCGGGTACGAGGCGTCCGCCGATGTATCCGGTGGCCCCGGTGACCAGGCAGTTCTTGCCCGTCATGGCTGTCTCCGCTCGTCGCGCCCTGTTCTTCGGTCCCTCCGCCCCTGCCTCCGATTCTGCGTGGCGCACCGGATCGGATGCGGGATTGACCCGTACGGCACATCCAAGACCCCCCTCGGCTCCGAAGAAGGGATGCCGGGGTGCCCCGGGTGACGGGGTGGCGAGGGAGGAACACGATGACCGAGCGAGGGGTGACGCGCCCGCGGACGGCCGTGATCGGCGGGGGCGTGTCGGGGCTGACGGCGGCGTACGTGCTGGCGCGCTCGCACGAGGTGACCCTGTACGAGGCGGACGACCGGCTGGGCGGGCACGCGCACACCCACGAGCTGAAGGGGCCGGACGGGGTGGTGCGGGCGGTGGATTCGGGGTTCATCGTCCACAACGACCGCACGTACCCACAACTGCTCCGGCTCTTCGGTGAGTTGGGGGTCGCCACCCGGGCGACGACGATGAGCCTGTCGGTCCGCTGCGAGGGGTGCGGGCTGGAGTACGCGGGTGCGCGCGGGCCGCGCGGTCTCTTCGCCCGCGGCCGGTCCGCCGTGAACCCGCAGTACCTGCGGATGCTGGCGCGGATCCCGGCGTTCCACCGGCGGGCCAGGAGGCTGCTGGCCGCCGTCGACGCCCACGCCGACACCGCCGGGACCCGCACGGCCGGAACCCGCACCGCCGGGACCCGCGCGGCCGGGAGCGCCACCGCCGAGACCTCCATCACCGCCGCCGGGATCACCCTGGCCGAGTTCCTCGAACGGGGCCGCTTCGGGGCCTACTTCACCGCGCACTTCGCGATCCCCCTGGTGGCCTCCGTCTGGTCCTGCCCGCCGGACACGGCGCTCGGCTACCCGGCCCGGTACCTGTTCCGGTTCCTGGAGCACCACGGCATGTTGTCGGTGGGCGGCTCGCCGAGCTGGCGCACGGTGGAGGGCGGCTCGGCCCGCTACGTGGAGCGGGTCCGCGAACGGCTGGACGCCGTGTACCTCGCCACTCCCGTACGGGCGCTCGCGCGCACCCCGCGGGGCGTGTCGGTCACCACCGCCGGCGGGGCCACCGACCTCTACGACGCGGTCGTCGTCGCCGTCCACGCCGATCAGGCGCTGCGCCTGCTGGCCGACCCGACGGACGCGGAACGCACCGCGCTCGGCGCCTTCCGCTACTCCCGCAACCGGACCGTGCTGCACACCGACACCTCGGTCCTGCCCCGCACACCCGGCGCCCGGGGCTGCTGGAACTACCGGCTGTCGGGGTGCCGGCCGACCGACGCGCACGTACGGGTCAGCTACGACATGAACCGGCTCCAGGGGCTGGACGGGCCGGAGCCGTACGTGGTCACGCTGAACGCGGGCAAGGAGGTGCGGCCGGAGCTGGTCCTGGCCGAGATGGAGTACGAACACCCCGTCTACACCACGGAGTCGGTGGCCGCCCAGCGGCTGCTGCCCGCACTGTCGGGGCCGGTGACGGCCTTCGCCGGGGCCTACCACGGCTGGGGGTTCCACGAGGACGGCTGCCGTTCGGGCGTGGCGGCTGCCGCCGCACTGGGGGTGCCGTGGTGAACCCCGGCCCGACCGAGCCCCGTCTCTACCTGGCCGACATCCGGCACGTCCGGTCGGGCGGGAGCCGCTACCGGCTGCGGCACCGCACCTATCTCTGGCTGGTGGACCTGGACCTACTCCCCCGCCTCCCCAGGCCGTTGCGACCGCTCGCCCGGTTCGATACGCGTGACCACTTCGGCGGCGGCGCCCCCTCGATCCGGGCCGGACTGGACGCGTTCCTCGCGGCGCGCGGGGCCGGACTCCCTTCAGGATCAAGGGTGTTGATGCTGGCGCACGCCCGGGTGCTCGGCCACGTCTTCAACCCGCTGACCGTGTACTGGTGTCACGGCCCGGACGGCTCCCTGCGCCACGTGGTCGCCGAGGTGCACAACACGTACGGCGAACGGCACTGCTACCTGCTCCCTCCGGAGACCGCCCGGGGCGGCCGGGGCGACCTCGACGTCGCCCCAGTGCCCAAGGAGTTCTACGTCTCCCCCTTCCTGGGAGTGGAGGGCGCCTACCGCATGCAGTTGCCCGAGCCGGGCGAACACCTCGCGCTGAGCGTCCGGCTGGCCGGCGGTACGGACGGTGCCCGCCTGACGGCGACCGTCCGCGGCGAGCGCCGCCCCGCCGGCGCCCGCGGCCTGCTGCGCGCCGCGCTGCGCCGGCCCTGGTCCACCGCCGCCGTCAGCGTCGGCATCCGCTTCCACGGCGTCCGGCTCTGGCTGCGCGGCCTGCCGGTCCGGCCGCGTCCCCGACACGTACCCCAGGAGGGTCTGCAGTGAGCACGTCGACCACCACCACCGCCACCACCGCCCCGGCCGTGCCGCCCTGTTCCCGGGCCAGGGCCGCGGTCGGACGGCTGCTGATCCGCCGGGCCCTGGACCGGTTGCCGCTCCAGGTCCGGATGGGCCCCGACGGGACCCTGGGGCGGGGCGGCCCCGCGATGGCGGTGTACGACCCGGACGCCTTCGAACGCCGGATCGCGGCCGAGGGACTGATCGGCTTCGGCGAGTCGTACCTGGCCGGGGAGTGGGACGCGCGCGACCCGGTCGCCGTCCTGACCGTGCTGGCCGGGCACGTGACGGGGCTGGTCCCGGCTCCGCTCCAGCGGCTGCGCGGTCTGTGGGCCTCCCGGCACCCGGCCTCGGACCGCAACACCCCGGACGGCTCGCGGACGAACGTCCAACGCCACTACGACCTGTCGAACGAGCTCTTCGCCGAGTTCCTCGACCCGACGATGACCTATTCCTCGGCGGTGTTCCGCGCCCTGCCCGCCGGCCGGGAACAGCTCGCCGAGGCCCAGCACCGCAAGATCGACATGCTGTTGGACCTCACGGAGACCGGTCCCGGCACCCGGCTGCTGGAGATCGGCACGGGCTGGGGCGAGCTGGCCGTACGGGCCGCCCGGCGCGGTGCGCACGTGGTCACCCTGACCCTTTCGCGGGAGCAGCGGCAGCTGGCCCTGCGCCGGATCGCGGCCGCCGGGCTGTCCGACCGCGTCGAGGTGCGGCTGTGCGACTACCGGGAGGCCGAGGGGAGCTACGACGCCATCGTGAGCGTCGAGATGATCGAGGCGGTCGGCGCCGAGTACTGGCCGGTCTACTTCGCCACGCTGGACCGGCTGCTGGCGCCGGGCGGGCGGGTCGCGCTCCAGGCGATCACCATGCCGCACGAGCGGATGCTCGCCACCAGGGACACGTACACCTGGATCCACAAGTACATCTTCCCCGGCGGGATGCTGCCGTCCGTGCGGGTGGTGGAGGAGATGGCGCGCTCGCACACCGGACTGCGCGTGACCCGCGCGGAGGCCTACGGCGCCCACTACGCACAGACGCTGCGGCTGTGGCGGGAGCGCTTCGCGGAGCGGGCCGACCGGGTGGCGGAGCTCGGCTTCGACGCGGCGTTCCGGCGGATGTGGACCTTCTACCTGGCGTACTGCGAGGCCGGTTTCGCCTCGGGCTACCTGGACGTGCACCAGTTCCTGCTGACGGCCGCAGCCCCGGAGCCGTCAGCGCCCTCTGCGCCGCCCGTGCCGCCGGAGCTCGCCGCGGACGGTGGTACCCGGTGAACTGGGGTGGCTTCGTCCTCAACCTGGCCGTCGCGGCGGGGGCGGCCCTCGCCGTCATGCTGGCCGCCTTCGCCGTCGGGGTGCGGCTGCGCATGCACCGCGTGGTGGACGTGGCCTGGGGCCTGGGCTTCGTCTCCGTCGCGGTGGCCACGTACGCGCTGTCGGGCGGCCGGCACCCGCTGCCGGCGGCCCTGGCGGTGGTGTGGGGCCTGCGGCTGGCCGGACACATCGCGTGGCGCGGCCGGGGACACGGCGAGGACCCGCGCTACGAGCGGCTGCTCGCCAGGGCTCCGGGCAACCGGACCTGGTACGCGCTGCGCATGGTCTACCTGTTCCAGGCGGCGCTGGTCTGGCTGGTCTCGCTGCCCGTACAGGCGGCGGCGTACGCCACCGGGCGCCCCGGGGCCCTGGCGGTGGCGGGGACGGCGCTGTGGCTGTGCGGGCTGCTCTTCGAGGCGGTCGGCGACCATCAGCTGGCCCGTTTCAAGGCCGATCCCGCGAACCGGGGACGGATCATGGACCGGGGCCTGTGGTCCTGGACCCGGCACCCGAACTACTTCGGCGACTTCTGCGTGTGGTGGGGGCTGTCGCTGACCGCCTGGACCTCGGGCGGAGCAGTGGCGGTGTCGGTGGTCTCCCCGCTCGTGATGTCGTACCTGCTGATCGGCGGCAGCGGGAAGCGCCTGCTGGAGCGGCACATGGCGGACCGCCCCGGCTACGCCGCGTACCGGGCCCGCACCAGCGGCTTCCTGCCCCGGCCGCCCCGGCGTCCCGGCCCGCGCCGCCGCAGGTCACGGGCGGTTTGATCGGGTACGTACTGATGTAGGGGTCGCGTTGGTACAGTCGCGGCATGGCGGTGGACGAACTCGACACACGGATCCTGCGCCTGCTGATCGAGCAGCCGCGCACCAGCGTCCGGGAGTACGCCCGGATCCTCGGCGTCGCGCGCGGCACCCTCCAGGCCCGGCTCGACCGGCTGGAGCGTACCGGGGTGATCACCGGCACGGGGCCCGCGCTCTCCCCCGCCGCACTCGGGCACCCCGTCCTGGCCTTCGTGCACATCGAGGTCACCCAGGGGCACCTGGACGAGGTCGGCGACGCGCTGGCCTCCGTACCCGAGATCATCGAGGCCTTCTCCATCACCGGCGGCGGGGACCTGCTGACCCGGGTGGCCGCGCGGGACAACGCGCACCTCGAGGACGTCATCCAGCGGCTGATCCGGCTGCCCGGCGTGGTGCGCACCCGGACCGAGGTCGCGCTGCGCGAGCGGGTGCCGCACCGCCTCCTCCCCCTCGTCGAGGCCGTGGGACGGGCAGCACGCAAACCCTGACAAGATGGTCGGGACAGGCATGAGCCAGGCACCGGCAGGACGGGCACTACGGATGATCTCCGTCATATTCGATCTCGACGGCACCCTCGTGGACAGCGAGCCGAACTACTACGAGTCCGGGCGGCGCACCCTGGAACGCCACGGGGTCCCCGATTTCACCTGGGAGCAGCACTCCCGGTACATCGGCATCGGCACCCTGGAAACCCTGGAGATCCTCCGGGACGAGTACGGGATCCCGGCCCCGGTGGAGCAACTGCTCGCCGAGCAGAACGCCGCCTACCTGGAGCTCGCCCGGACCCACACCGAGGCCTACCCGGAGATGCGCGCGTTCGTGCGGCGGCTCCACTCCGAGGGCGTCCCGATGGCGGTGGCCTCGGGTTCCTCGCGCGAGGCCATCGACGCGGTCCTGGCGGGCACCGGACTGGACGCGCTGCTGACCACGGTGGTCTCCGCCGAGGAGGTCGCGCAGGGCAAGCCCGCGCCGGACGTGTTCCTGGAGGCGGCGCGCCGGCTGGGCGCGGACCCCGCCGACTGCGTGGTCGTCGAGGACGCGGCGCCGGGCGCCCTGGCCGCGCACGCCGCGGGCATGCGGTGCGTGGCCGTCCCGTACGTGGCGGCCACCGCCGACGACCCGGCCTTCGCGGCGGCCGGGCTCCTCTTTCCCTCCGGGCAGACGGAGTTCAGCGCGGAGAGCGCCTACACCTGGCTCACGGCGGCCCGGGCGGCCTGAGCCGCCGGACACCCCCGAGCGCCGGACGCTTGCGAGTCGCCGGACGCTCCGAGGCGCCGGCCGACACCCCTGAGGCGCCGGACATCCCGGACACCCCGGCTTCCGCGGCCGCCCCGGGGTCGCGGAGGCTCTGGCGTCCTGCGGGCGGCGCTGTCACCATGCCGTGGTGACCGCCACCCTGCTGTCCCCGGGATCCGAGCACGGACCGCGCCGCTGGCCCCTGGTGGGGAACCTCCCCGCCTTCGCCCGCGATCCGCTGGCCTTCTTCGAGTCGCTGCGCGACGACTACGGGGACTGGGTCCCCTGGGCGCTCGGCCCGCAGCGCAACGTCCTGGTCTCGCGGCCGGAGCACGCCGGTGAGCTGCTCGGCGCCGTGGAGTCCACCTTCAGTCCGACCGAACTGGGCTGGGCCTTCCGCCAGTTGCTCGGCAACGGGGTGGTCGTGGCCACCGGCGAGGACTGGCGGCGCAAGCGCGCACTGGTCCAGCCCTCGGTGCGCCCGCGCCAAGTGCGCGCGTACGCGGGCACGATGGTGGAGTGCACCGACGCGCTGGTCTGCGGCTGGAGGGACGGCGCGCGGATCGACGTGCACCGGGAGATGGCCGGTCTCACCCAGCGGATCGCGGTGCGCACCCTGTTCGGGAGCGACGCGGCCGGCCGGGAGGCGCCCATCAGCGCCGCCATGGCCACCGCGCAGCGCGAACTCGGCGCCGAGTTCCGGGGCGTGACGATGTTCCTGCCGCCGTGGGTGCGGACCCCGGGCCGACGCCGGATGCGGGCGGCCGTGGACGTCCTCGACCGTGAGATCGAGCACGTCATACGGGAGCACGAGACGTCCTCGGCGGCCGGGGAGGAGCGGGACGATCTGCTCAGCAGGCTCCTGTCCGCCCGCGACGAGGACGGCGGGCCGCTGTCGCGCACGGAGCTGCGGGACGAGTCGATCACCCTGTACATCGGCGGCCACGAGACCACGTCCACCACCCTGACCTGGGCCTGGCAGCTGCTCTCGGGGGCGCCGGAGGCACGCGAGCGGCTGACGGAGGAGCTCGACCGGGTGCTCGGCGGCCGGCTGCCCGCATACGAGGACTACGCGCGGCTGCCCTGGACCCAGCAGGTGGTCAAGGAAGCGCTGCGGATCTACCCGCCGATCTGGCTGATCTCCGCGGTGGCGAGGGAGGGCGCCACCCTCGGCGGGCGTCCGGTCCCGGCCGGCCTGTCGGTGTGGACCAGCCCGTGGTCGGTGCACCGGGACGCGCGCTGGTTCCCGGAGCCGGAGGCCTTCCGCCCCGAGCGGTGGGATGCGGACGCCGCTCACCAGATCCCGGAACACGCCTGGTTCCCCTTCGGCGGCGGCCCGCGCGCCTGCCTGGGCGCCCGTTTCGCCCTGGTCGAGGCCGCCCTCGTGCTGGCCGTCGTGACCCAGCGCTTCCACCTGGACAGCGGTCCGACCCGCGCCAGGGTCCTCCCGGGACTCACCCTCCAGCCCAGGGACCCGGTCCTGGCCACGCTCCGCGCGCACCGCTCCTGAGGGATCCCGTCCCGGCGGGGAGACCGCGAGCCCAGGCCGAAGGCGGCCTGGGCGGTGGCGGACCGGCTGCTCGGCGACCCGGACCACGCGCTCCGGGCTCCGGGCTCCGGGCTCCGGGCTCCGGGAAGATCTCGGCGCCGCCCCCAGTTAGTAGAACCGTGAACGAAATCGCGGTGCAGGACGTGGACGTGGTGGTCGTGGGCGCGGGGCAGGCCGGACTGTCGGGCGCCTACCACCTGGGCCGGGCGGGCATCGGCCACGTGGTCCTGGACCACGCGCCGCGCCCGGGCGGCGCCTGGCAGTTCCGCTGGCCCTCGCTCACCTACGGCAAGGTCCACGGCATGCACGCACTGCCCGGGATGGAACTCACCGGCGCCGATCCGCTGCGCCCCTCCTCCGAGGTGATCGCGGAGTACTTCGCCGCCTACGAGGACCGCTTCGGCCTGCGCGTACGCCGCCCCGTCGACGTCACCGCCGTACGCGACGGGGCGGACGGCCGGCTGAGGGTGGAATCCCGGTCCGGGACCTGGTCGGCGCGGGCGCTGATCAACGCCACCGGGACCTGGGACCGCCCGTTCTGGCCGCGCTACCCGGGGCAGGAGATCTTCGGGGGCCGCCAGCTGCACACGGCGGACTACCCGGGGCCGGCCGAGTTCGCCGGAGCCCGGGTCATCGTGGTGGGCGGCGGCACCTCGGCGGTGCAGCACCTGCTGGAGATCGCCGAGGTGGCGGCCGGGACCACCTGGGTCACCCGCCGGCCGCCGGTGTTCCGCGACGGGAGCTTCGGCGAGGCGCAGGGCCGTGCGGCGGTGGCCCTGGTGGAGGACCGGGTACGGCGGGGCTTGGCGCCCCGGAGCGTGGTCAGCGTGACCGGACTGCCGCTGAACGAGGCCGTCCGGGGCGGGCTGGAGTCGGGCGTCCTGGACCGCCGGCCGATGTTCGACCACCTCACGAGGACGGGTGCCGTCTGGCCGGACGGCAGCGGGGTCGAAGCGGACGTGATCCTGTGGGCCACCGGCTTCCGCCCCGCCATCGACCACCTGGCTCCGCTGCGCCTGCGCAAGCCCGGCGGCGGCATCCGGCTCGACGGCACCCGCGCGGTCCGCGACGAGCGGATCCACCTGGTCGGCTACGGCCCTTCGGCGTCGACCATCGGCGCCAACCGCGCGGGCGGCGCGGCGGTCCGCGAGATCCACCGCCTGCTGACCCGCATCCGGGCCGACGTCCACTAGACCGTCCGCTCAGGTCGTGCGCGAGGCGGCCCTGATCCGGTTGAACTCGGCCACGTGCCGCTTGTGTTGTTCGTACGTCGCCGAAAAGCGGGTGTCCCCCTGCTTCACGGTGACGAAGAAGAGCCAGTCTCCGGGGGTCGGGGCCACCGCGGCCGACATGGCCTGCAGGCCGGGGCTGTCGATCGGGGTGGGCGGCAGTCCCTGGCGCTCGTAGGTGTTGAAGGGGCTGTCGATCTTCGTCTCGCTCAGCTTGGTGTCCACCGTGGAGCGGTTCAGCGCGTAGTTGATGGTGGAGTCCATCTGGAGCGGCATCGATTTCGCCAGCCGGTTGTGGACCACCCGGGCGACCTTGCCCATGTCCGCGCGGGTCTCGGCCTCCGCCTCGATGATGCTCGCGAGGGTGGCCGTCTGGTACGGGGTCATCCCGTGTGCCTTGCCGCCGTCCGCGACGGCCTTGGTGGCGAGGCTCTTGTTGGCCGTCTCGACCATGTAGGTGAGCAGTGAGGCCGGGGTGGACTGCGAGGTCACCGGGTAGGTGGCCGGGAAGAGGTACCCCTCCGGATTGCCCTTCGCCTCGGCGGGCAGGGGCAGGGCCGTCGTGGCGGCCGCGGCCTTGGCGGAGCCGGCCGGGAGCTTCAGCTCGCGGTCGATGGCGGCATAGACCTGTGGGGCCCGCCAGCCCTCGGGGATCAGCAACTGGCGCGGCTTCTCGGGCGGTTTCTCGCCGGGAAACAGGGGGATCAGGAGGGCTGCCCCGAGTCCCAGGACGGTTCCGAGGAAGAGCGCCAGCCTGCCCCGGCGGGTGAGCCGGGAACGGCGCGGTGACGGCGGCCGGTTCTCATGACGCATGCGGGCACGCTAACCCGCGAACCACCGGATTCCCGACATCCGACCCGTGTGCCGGTCATACGATCACACATTCACCGGGGTCGGCTGGGTTCCGCGCAGGGTGTCCGGCTTGAACGTCCCGGGCTTGAGCAGATCGGCCTTGCGCATCTCCGAACCGAGCGCCCCGGACACGAGCCCTCCGGACGCCGGGCCCTCCGGCTTCAGCGCAGTCTCCCGGTCGCGGCGCACGAGGGCGGCGTACCGGCCGTCGGCCTTCAGCAGTTCCTCGTGGGTGCCGCGCTCCGCGATGCGACCTGCGTCGAGCACCACGATCTGGTCGGCATCGCGGACGGTGGAGAGGCGGTGGGCGATGGTGATGGTGGTGCGCCCCTGGGAGAGGTTGTCGATGGCGCGCTGCACGGCGTGCTCGGTGCGGGTGTCCAGCGCACTGGTGGCCTCGTCGAGGATGAGCACGGGCGGATCGCGCAGGATGGTGCGCGCGATGGCCAGGCGCTGCTTCTCCCCGCCGGAGAACCGGTAGCCGCGCTCGCCGACCAGGGTGTCGTACCCGTCGGGCAGGGACTCGATGTGATCGTGGATCTGGGCCGCGCGCGCCGCCGCCGCTATCTCCTCGTCGGTGGCGTCGGGCTTGGCGAAGCGCAGGTTGTCGGCGACGGAGGCGTGGAAGAGGTAGGTCTCCTGGGAGACCACGCCGATGGAGCGTGCCAGGGAGTCGAAGTCGAGATCGCGCACGTCCACGCCGTCGAGGGCGACCCGGCCACCGGTGACGTCGTACAGCCGGGGCACGAGGTAGCTGAGCGTGCTCTTGCCGGATCCGGTCGGACCGACCACCGCGAGGGAGCCGCCGGCCGGGACCGTGATGTCGATGCCCGTCAGGGTGGGGCCGCTCTTGGTGTCGTAGGCGAAGTGGACGTCCTCCAGGCGGACCTCGCCCTTGGCGCGGTCGAGGCGGACGGGGTCCTCGCGCTCGGTGATGTCCACCGGCAGGTCGAGGTACTCGAAGATGCGGGCGAAGAGCGCCAGCGAGGTCTGGATCTGGACGCCGGTGGACATCAGGCTCACGGCGGGCCGGAACAGGCCCTGCTGGAGGGTGACGAAGGCGACGAGGGTGCCGACCGAGAGCGAGGGGGCTCCGGTCTGCAGGGCTATGCCCGCAGCCCAGTAGATGAGCGCGGGCATGGCGGCCATGACGATGCCGATGGTGGACATCCGCCAGCGCCCGGCCATGCTGGAGCGCACTTCGAGGTCGACGAGCTTCTCGGACTCCTCCGCGAAGGAGGTGGTGAGCGAATCGGCGCGGCCCATCGTGCGGCCCAGCAGGATGCCGCTGACCGACAGGGACTCGGTGACCGTCGCGGCCATCGCCGCCATCTGCTTCTGGCGCTGCGCGGTGATCTTCTTGCGCTCGCCGCCGACACGGCGGCTGATCCACACGAAGACGGGCAGCAGGGCGAGCGAGACGAGCGTGAGCCGCCAGTCGAGCGCGAGCATCGCGACGACGGAGGCGATGACGGCCGTCGCGTTCGAGACGAGGGAGGTCGCCGTGGAAGTGACCGTGGCCTGCATGCCGCCGATGTCGTTGGCGATGCGGGACTGCACCTCGCCGGTGCGCGTACGCGTGAAGAAGGCCAGCGGCATCCGCTGGAGCTGCGCGTAGACGGCGGTCCGCAGGTCGTGCATGACGCGCTGGCCGACGGTGGTGGATATCAGGGTCTGGAGCACACCGAAGATGCTGGTGACGACGGCGGTCGCGATCATGCCGAGGGCGAGCAGGCTGAGCAGCCCGGTACGGCCCTGCGGGATCGCTACGTCGAGGATCTCCTTCAGCAGGAAGGGGGTGGCGACCCCGACCAGCGAGGAGGCGGCGACGAGCACGCCGACGACGGCGAGGCGGCCCCGGTAAGGCCGGAAGAGCCCGACGATGCGGCGCAGCTCACGCGGACGCTCGTCCGGGGCGGGACCTCGGGGGTCGAGGGATTCTTTCGAGGGTTCCCACTCGGGTTCTTTGGGGCGCATGGGCCTCCTTCATGACAGGGGACGAGACTCGAATGAGCATAGCTCATTGTTACCTATGCTCACAATGAATCTGGTCCTGATATCGTTCCCATTATGAGGACCGCAGCATGAGCACCGCTTCCGAGACCGACACCGGCCAGGGCACCGGCGGCGTCGACAGCGCCGACACGACGGGCACCACCGACACCACCGACGGCGTGCTCGCCGAGCAGCTCCTGCGCCTGACCCGGCGGCTCCACCGCATCCAGAAGCGCCATCTGGAGCCGCTCGGCATCACCCCGGCCCAGTCCCGGCTGCTGCGCACGGTCGCCCACCTCTCCACGGCCCGGCCTCCCCGGATGGCGGACCTCGCCGCCCGCCTGGAGGTGGTGCCCCGTGCCGTGACCACCCTGGTCGACGGGCTGGAGAGCGCCGAGTGCGTCCGCCGCGTGCCCGACCCGGAGAACCGCCGCGTCATAAGGATCGAGCTCACCGACACCGGCCGCGCCACGCTGCGCCGCCTGCGCAACGCGCGAACCGGCGCCGCAGAGGAGATCCTGGCTCCATTGACCGCCGATCAGCGCGAGGTGCTCGGCGGCCTGCTGAACGCTCTGGCGGACGCTCCGGCGGAGCACGGCTGCTGACGGGCGGCGGTCCGGCCGGTACAGGGCCGGTGCTGCGCCGAACGAGTGAGAACGACGGACACGGCGCGAGTCGAGGGGCTGCAGATGCCACTGCTGGAACCGAAGCCGGGGGCCCTGCGCCCGCGCACCCTCAGCGGCCCCGCACCCGATCGGGTGCCCGAGCGCAGGTCCACGGGCACCCCCGAGCCGCTGCGGAGCGATCTGGCCGAGCTGCTGGGCGCCGACAAGGTGCTCTCGGGCATCTCCGACCTGGTCCGCTACGCCTCCGACGCCTCCCCGTACCGGTTCCTGCCGCAGGTCGTCGTGATCGCCGAGGACATCGACGACATCTCCGCCGTCCTGTCCTACGCCCACGGCAAGCAGCGCGACGTGGTCTTCCGGGCCGCCGGGACCTCGCTCAACGGCCAGGCGCAGGGCGAGGACATCCTCGTCGACGTCCGCCGCCACTGGGCCGGGGTCGAGGTGCTGGAGGAGGGGCTGCGCGCCCGGATCCAGCCCGGCACCACCGTCGTGCGCGCCAACGCCGCGCTCGCCCGGCACGGTCGCGTCCTGGGCCCCGACCCGGCCAGCGCCATCGCCTGCACCCTCGGCGGAGTCGTCGCGAACAACGCCTCCGGCATGACCGCGGGCACCACGAGGAACTCGTACCGCACCCTGTCCTCCCTCACCTTCGTCCTGCCGAGCGGCACCGTCGTGGACACCGCCGACCCGCTCGCCGACGAGGAGCTGCAGCGGGCCGAGCCCGCCCTGTGCCACGGCCTGATGGAGATCAAGAAGGAGATCGAGGCCGATCCGGAGCTCGTCGCCCGCATCCGCGCCAAGTACGAGATCAAGAACACCACCGGCTACCGCCTCGACGCCTACCTCGACGGCGCCACCCCGGTGGAGATCCTGCGCGGGCTGATGGTCGGCTCCGAGGGCACCCTGGGCTTCATCGCCGAGGTCGTCTTCGACACCCTGCCGCTGGACCGCGAGCTCACCAGCGCCCTGCTCTTCTTCCCCTCACTGCCCGCCGCTGCCGCCGCCGTACCGCTCTTCAACGAGGCGGGGGCGCTGGCGGTCGAGCTGATGGACGGGAACACCCTGCGCGCCTCGGTGAGCGTCGCCGGCGTCCCCGCCGACTGGGCCGGGCTGCCCAAGGACACCACCGCGCTGCTGGTGGAGTTCCGGGCCCCCGACGAGGCCGGCCGCGCCGAGTACGAGCGGCGCGCCGCCGGGGTACTGGCCGGGCTGGACCTGGTGGCCCCGGTGGCCTCGGTGACCAACGCCTTCACCCGCGACGCCAAGACCATCTCCGGCTACTGGAAGGCCCGCAAGGCCTTCGTCACCGCCGTCGGCGGCGCCCGCGCCTCCGGTACCACCCTGATCACCGAGGACTTCGCGGTTCCCCCGTCCCGGCTGGCCGAGGCCTGCGAGGCCCTCCTCGCGCTCCAGGCGGAGCACGGCTTCGACGCCGCCGTCGCCGGCCACGCCGCCCACGGCAACCTGCACTTCCTGCTCGCCTTCGACGCCGCCCGGCCCGCGGACGTGGAGCGGTACGCCGCGTTCATGGAGGCCTTCTGCCGGCTCACCGTGGAGCGCTTCGACGGCTCCCTGAAGGCCGAGCACTCCACCGGCCGCAACATGGCCCCCTTCCTGGAACTGGAGTGGGGGCCCCGGGCCACCGAGATGATGTGGCGCACCAAGCGGGTCGTCGACCCCGACCTGGTGCTCGCCCCGCGGATCCTCCTGGACCGCGACCCGAAGGCGCACCTGCGCGGCCTCAAGACGATCCCGCAGGTGGAGGCCGTCGCCGACCCCTGTATCGAGTGCGGGTTCTGCGAACCGACCTGCCCCAGCGAGGACCTGACGACCACCCCGCGCCAGCGGATCGTGCTGCGCCGGGAGATGATGCGCCAGCAGCCCGGCTCCCCCGTGCTCGACGGTCTGCTCGACGCGTACGGCTACGACGCCGTGGACACCTGCGCCGGGGACTCCACCTGCAAGCTCGCCTGCCCCGTCGGTATCGACACCGGCGCCCTGATGAAGGACTTCCGCCACCGCCGGCACAGCCCGCGCGAGGAGCGCGCGGCCGAACTCGCGGCCCTGCGGTTCGGCGCGGTCGAAGTGGCCGCGCGGCTGGCCGTGGCCGCCGCCGACAAGATCACCGACGCCGTCGGGGACCGGATCCTGCAGGCCGTGACGGCGGCCGCGCGCAAGGCCGTACGACCCGACCTGGTTCCCGAATGGCTGCCGCAGGTCCCCGGCGCCGCGGCCCGCGCACTGCCCGCCACCCGGCGCGTGGGCGCCGCCGCGGTGTACTACCCGGCCTGCGTCAACCGGATCTTCGGCGGGCCGGACGGCCGGCCCGGTCCCTCCCTTCCGGAAGCCGTGGTGGCGGTGTCCGAGCGGGCCGGAAGGCCGGTGTGGATCCCCGGGGACGTCAGGGGCACCTGCTGCGCGACGATCTGGCATTCCAAGGGGTACGACGCCGGCAACCGTGTGATGGCCAACCGGATCGTGGAGGCAGCCTGGGGCTGGACGGCCGGCGGGCGGCTGCCGCTCGTGGTCGACGCGTCCTCCTGCACCCTGGGCATCGCGCACGAGGTGGTCCCGTACCTGACCGACGACAACCGGGCGCTCCACGCCGAGCTGCGGATCGTCGACTCCGTCGTCTGGGCCGCCGAGGAGCTGCTGCCGCACCTGGAGGTCCGGCGCACGGTGGGCTCGGCGGTGCTCCACCCCACCTGTTCGATGCGGCACCTGGACGACGAGGCACAGCTGCGGGCGGTGGCCGAGGCCTGCGCCGACGAGGTGGTGGTCCCGTACGACGCGGGGTGCTGCGCCTTCGCGGGCGACCGCGGCATGCTGCACCCGGAGCTGGCGGAGTCGGCGACGGCGCGCGAGGCCGCCGAGGTGACGGCACGGGAGTTCGACGCGCACCTGTCGGCGAACCGGATGTGCGAGGTGGGCATGGACCGGGCCACGGGCCGCAGCTACTACTCGACGCTCCTGGAACTGGAGCGCGCCACCCGCCCCTGAGGCACCCTGCGGTCACCCGGGCCACAAGCCTGCCCGCGCAGAGCTTTGGCCAACGGAAAATCAATTGCCCCGGACCGGCCCCGAACGCGAACCTTGCACGGTTTGGAACACTCGACCAGTCATGGGGCGTCATGCAGATCAGCGATCTTCCGTATCCGGACCCAGGGGTACCCGATGCTCGCTCCGGCCCCCGATTCCTCTGGTGGCTGGGTCGGGGCCAACTCGGCGGACAGGCCAAGAGCCTGGGCTGGG
Organism: Streptomyces sp. NPDC006450; assembly: GCF_040612195.1. Classification (NCBI taxonomy): domain Bacteria; kingdom Bacillati; phylum Actinomycetota; class Actinomycetes; order Kitasatosporales; family Streptomycetaceae; genus Streptomyces; species Streptomyces sp. NPDC006450. Next base: position 19,025 of record NZ_JBEXPT010000074.1, read on the forward strand.
GACTGCTCCACTTCGGCGGCATCGCGGGCCTGCCGTACACCGTGGGCCTGGGCATCGACGCGGTCGTGGACCGCGACGGCGCCCGACTGCTGTGGGTCGGCGGCCTGATCGCGCTGCTCGGCGTCGCGATCTCGCTCGGCGACGCGATGCTGCACCGCACCGCCGTCACCAACTGGATCACCGCCGCAGCGCGGGTCCAGCAGTTGCTCGCCCGCAAGACCGCCGAGCTCGGCTCCGCCCTGACCCAGCGGGTCGCGGCGGGCGAGGTGGTGGCCGTCTCCACGGGCGACGTGGAGAAGATCGGCTGGTTCGTCGAGGCGGTCTCCCGCTTCCTGGCCGCCGCCCTGACCCTGGTCATCGGCTGTGTCGTCCTGCTGTTCTACGCGCCCACGATCGGCGTGGTCGTGGCCCTCGGCATGCCGGTGCTCGCCCTGGCCGTCCTGCCGCTGCTGCCGCGCGCCACCCAACGCGCCGACCTCCAGCGGGAGAAGGCGGGCAAGGCCACCGAGCTGGCCTCGGACACCGTGGCGGGTCTGCGGGTCCTGCGCGGCATCGGCGGCGAGGAACTCTTCCTCGGCCGCTACCGCGAGGCCTCCCAGGCGGTCCGCGAAGCTGCCGTGCACAGTGCCCGGATGTGGGCCCTGATCTCCGCGATCCAGGTGCTGCTGCCGGGAGCGCTGCTGGTCACGGTGGTCTGGTACGGGTCCGCGCTCGTCCTGGACGGCCGGCTGGACGTCGGTGAACTCGTCGCCGCCTTCAGCGCGGTGGCGACCATGCTCTACCCGCTGCGGCACTTCGAGGAGATCGCGATGGCGTACTCCTTCTCGCGCCCCTCCGCCAAGCGGGCGGCGCGGGTGCTGTCGCTGACGCGGACCGACGCGATGGCCGAGGCCGGCGCGGAGCCGGCCGCCTCCGCGCAACCGGTTGCCGCCGCGGGGCCCGTTGCCGCCGCCGAGGTCGCCCGTCCCCCGGCCCCCGGCGCAGACCTGTACGACCCGGAGACCGGACTGCTGGTCCCCGCGGGCCGGTTCACCGCCGTGGTGTGCGGGGACCCCGACCTGGCGGGCCGGCTCGCGGAGCGACTGGGCGGGCACCCGATGGACGCCGCGGCGGGGCCCTCCGTCCTGCTGGGCGGGGTCGCGCTGGACGAGCTCGCACTCGACACCGCGCGCACGCTGGTCCTCGTACAGGACAAGGATCCGGTCCTGCTGTCCGGGACGCTGCGCGCCCTGTTCGACGTACCGGCGTCCGGGGCGGTCGAAGCGCCGGCCGCGCTCGCGGCGGCCCAGTGCGCGGACGTACTGGACGCCCTGCTGCAGTCGGCCCCGGACGGGGTGGACGACCCGATGGACGCCCGGATCACCGAGCGCGGCCGCTCGCTGTCCGGCGGGCAGCGCCAGCGGCTGGCACTGGCACGGTCCCTGGTGACCGATCCCGAGGTACTGGTGCTGGACGAGCCGACCTCGGCGGTCGACTCGCACACCGAGGCCCGGATCGCGGACGGGATCGCGGCCCTGCGCGCCGGTCGCACGACGGTGGTACTGGCTTCCTCGCCCCTGCTGCTGGACCGCGCCGACCGGGTCGTCCTGATCCACGAAGGCAAGGCGGTGGCGAGCGGCAGACACCGCGAACTGCTGCACGGCGACCCGCGCTACCGGGCGGTCGTCACCCGCGAGACCGAGGAAGAACAGCGGCTCCCGCAGCTGGAATCCGTACTGACCGAGATCGAGGAATCCGCATGATCGGCGTGGCGCCGCCGCAATACGACCCGGCCGCCCCGGAAACGGCCGCGACCCTGCCCGTGGGCAGCTCCGCGACGGTACGGAGCTACGTGCGCGGCCTGTTCCGCCGCCACCGGCGGGCCTTCCTGGTCCTGGTGGGGGTCAACACCGTCGCGGTGATCGCCTCCATGGTCGGCCCCTACCTGCTGGGCCAGGTCGTGGACCGGCTCTCGGAAGGGGCCCGCGAACTCCATCTGGGCCGGGTGGGACTGCTGTTCGCCCTGGCGCTCGGCGTCCAGACCGTGTTCGTGCGGCTGGTCCGGCTGCGGGGGGCGATGCTCGGCGAGGAGATGCTGGCCGATCTGCGCGAGGACTTCCTCGTACGGTCGGTGGGCCTGCCGCCGGGCGTGCTGGAGCGCGCGGGAACCGGTGACCTGCTGTCGCGGATCACCACCGACATCGACCGGCTGGCCAACGCGATGCGCGAGGCCGTGCCGCAGCTGGCCATCGGCGTGGTGTGGGCGGGGCTACTCTACGGGGCGCTCGCCGTGACCGCGCCGCCGCTGGCGCTGGCCGCGCTGGTGGCGCTGCCGGTGCTGGTGATCGGATGCCGCTGGTACTTCAAGCGGGCGCCCCGGGCCTACCGTTCGGAGGCGGCCGGGTACGCGGCGGTCGCCGCCGTGCTCACCGAGACGGTGGACGCGGGCCGCACCATCGAGGCGCACCGCCTCGGCGGGCGCCGGATCGAGCTCTCGGAGCGGCGCATCAAGGAGTGGACGGCGTGGGAGCGGTACACGCTGTTCCTGCGGACGGTCCTCTTCCCCGTCGTCAACGTCACCTACGTGACGATCCTCGGCTCGGTGCTGATGATCGGCGGGTACTGCGTGATCCAGGGCTGGATGTCGGTGGGGCAGCTGACCACGGGCGCCCTGCTCGCGCAGATGATGGTCGACCCGATCGGCCTGATCCTGCGCTGGTACGACGAACTGCAGATCGCGCAGGTCTCGCTGGCCCGGCTGGTGGGCGTGCGGGAGATCGAGCCGGACGCGGGCGACGTGGCGGTCTCCCCGGAGGGCAGGGACGTCAGGGCGGACCAGGTGCACTTCGGGTACCGCGAGGGCGTGGACGTACTGCACCAGGTGTCGATGTCGGTGCCGCCGGGCACCCGGATGGCGCTGGTCGGGCCCTCGGGCGCCGGCAAGTCCACCCTGGGCCGGCTCCTGGCGGGCATCTACGCACCGCGGACCGGTGAGATCACCCTCGGCGGGGCGCGGCTGTCGCAGATGCCGGCGGAGCGGGTGCGCGAGCACGTGGCCCTGGTCAACCAGGAGCACCACGTGTTCGTGGGTTCCCTGCGGGACAACCTGCGCCTCGCGCGCACGGAGGCCGCGGACGCCGAGCTGTGGGCGGCGCTCGGCGCCGTCGACGCGCAGGACTGGGCGCGGGCGCTGGACGCCGGTCTGGACACCGAGGTCGGCTCGGGAGCCTCGGCCCTGACCCCGGCACAGGCGCAGCAGATCGCGCTGGCCCGACTGGTGCTGGCCGATCCGCACACCCTCGTACTGGACGAGGCCACCTCGCTGCTGGACCCGCGCGCGGCCCGGCACCTGGAGCGCTCGCTGGCCCGGGTGCTGGACGGCCGCACGGTGATCGCGATCGCGCACCGGCTGCACACCGCGCACGACGCGGACGTGATCGCGGTGGTCGAGGCCGGCCGCATCACCGAGCTCGGCTCGCACGACGCCCTGGTCGAGGCGGACGGGGCGTACGCCGCACTGTGGCGCTCCTGGCACGGCTGATCCGCCGCAACCCGCCCGCCCTGTACCGCGCCTACGTGGTCCAGGGCAGGCGGACGGCCTCGATCTCGGGGTCGGTGAGCAGCGCTTCGACGAGCGGCCGGGGGCCGCAGACCTTGGTGGCCCAGAGGTCGTAGTCGGTGAAGACGACCCAGGAGCGGTCCGCGGCCCACAGGTTGGAGGGCGTGCAGAGGACCTCCGGGTTGTCGAAGAGGGCACCGGCATCGCCCAGCCGGCCCGAGCGGACGTGCCTGGTCTCGAAGTCCTGCATGACCAGGGGGTTGTAGTACGCCAGACAGGGAGTGTCCGCTCCCTGGGAACTGTGTGCGGTGAGGAAGCGGATCAGCTGGTCCCACGTGGGCCGGTCGAGACTGCCCTCGGCGGGCCACTCGATGGTGCCGAGGCGGTGCTTCAGTCTCTTCGCCGACGGGAAGCAGCGGAAGCAGGGATAGGTGCCCTGCGGCACGACCGGATCGCCGAGGCGAGCGGCCAGCTCCGCCCAGCGCAGCCGCTCCCAGCCCGGGCCCGGGTGCTCGTCCCGGCTCCGGCTGCCGTTGACCGAGTCCCCGGCGGTCGTGCCGCGCTCGTACATGCCGCCGAGCACCCAGGCGGCATCAGGGAGCCCGGGTGCCTCGTATCCGGTCAGGCCGTCGTCCTGGGAGAGCTCCGCGAGCCAGTCGGTGGCGGTGGCGTGCGCGGGGGGCCACAGGGCGAGGACGTCTTCGGACATCCGGCCAGGCTACGGGCGGCTAGATGAAGCCGAGGGCCGAGGCTCCGCCGACTCCGCCGAGGAGCATGAAGACGGGCATGAGGACCTTGAGCTCCACCCAGCTGCCGGCGCGGAAGCGCATCATCTTCGGCGGGCCGATCGGGTACCAGCGCTTGCCCGCGATGGGCAGGGGCCACAGGATCGGGCAGCCGGAGACGGTCAGGGCGTCACCGATGTCGTGGACCAGGGCGCCGAGCACGATCGGGAGGCCGAGCCACAGGTATTCCTGGCCGGGGGCGGTGAAGAGCCAGTCGGAGCCGTTGCCGGGCTGGTCGAGCACGCCGGCCAGTATCCAGGCGCTGGTCGCGCCGAGCAGCCAGACCAGGATGTCGCTGGACATGCGGGCGGCCCGCCACAGCAGGCCTTCGACGGCGAGGACCAGGTGGATGAAGAGGAGGGCGAGGACGCCCCAGCGGTCCGCGGTGACGGCGATCGCGGAGGAGCCTGCGCCGATCAGGACGGCCCAGACCCAGGTGTGGGTCAGGGTCCGGTGGCCACCGGTGCGGCGGGCGTCGCGCGGGGCCCGGGTGGCTTTGTAGACCCCGTAGGAGATCTTGTCGACCACCTCGCACAGGACCCGGGAGAGCGGACCGAAGGCGCGGGAGATCGTCGCCGACTTGTGGTCCAGGTCGGGGGCGAGGGCGGCTCCTGCACAGATGAGCGCGCCGACGACGAGGACGGGCCAGGGCATCGGGTGCCCGGAGGCCGCCGCCGCGGCGCCCACCCCCAGCCAGGCCGCTGCGCCGGACAGTGAGTGCGCCGGACCCATCATGGTCGTTCCCGCCCCGGTGGTGTGCTGGTCGGGCCCTGTTGACGGTGTCGTTCGGGCCGCATCGACGGCACAGCGTACCGTCGATGATCTTCCTTCTGTCCGCCGGTTCCCTGATCCGGGGGGAAGCCAGGCAAGATGGGGGGTGTGACCCTCATTGATCAGCTCCCGCCGAACGCCGACCCCGACGCCCTCTTCGAGGCTTTCTCCTCGTGGGCGGAGGACCAGGGCATCACCCTGTACCCGGCTCAGGAGGAAGCGCTGATCGAGGTCGTGTCGGGCGCGAACGTGGTCCTGTCCACCCCGACCGGCTCCGGCAAGAGCCTGGTGGCGGCGGGCGCGCACTTCACGGCCCTGGCCCAGGACAAGGTCACCTTCTACACCGCGCCGATCAAGGCGCTGGTGTCGGAGAAGTTCTTCGACCTGTGCAAGCTCTTCGGCACCGAGAACGTCGGCATGCTGACCGGCGACGCCTCGGTGAACTCGGACGCGCCGGTGATCTGCTGCACCGCCGAGGTGCTGGCATCGATCGCCCTGCGCGACGGCAAGTACGCCGACATCGGCCAGGTCGTGATGGACGAGTTCCACTTCTACGCGGAACCGGACCGCGGCTGGGCCTGGCAGATCCCAATCCTGGAGCTGCCGCAGGCACAGTTCATCCTGATGTCGGCGACGCTCGGCGACATGAAGCGGTTCGAGGAGGACCTGACCCGGCGCACCGGCCGGCCCACCTCCGTGGTCCGCTCCGCCACCCGGCCCGTCCCGCTGTCGTACGAGTACGTCACGACGCCGATCACCGACACCATCACCGAGCTGCTGGAGACCCGGCAGGCGCCGGTCTACATCGTGCACTTCACCCAGGCCCAGGCGGTCGAGCGGGCGCAGTCGCTGATGAGCATCAACATGTGCACCCGCGAGGAGAAGGACAAGATCGCCGAGCTGATCGGCAACTTCCGCTTCACCACCAAGTTCGGCCAGAACCTCTCGCGCTACGTCCGGCACGGCATCGGCGTGCACCACGCGGGCATGCTGCCCAAGTACCGCCGCCTGGTGGAGAAGCTGGCCCAGGCCGGTCTGCTGAAGGTCATCTGCGGCACCGACACCCTCGGCGTCGGCGTCAACGTCCCGATCCGCACGGTGCTGTTCACGGCCTTGACGAAGTACGACGGCACCCGGGTCCGCACGCTGCGCGCCCGCGAGTTCCACCAGATCGCCGGCCGCGCCGGCCGGGCCGGCTTCGACACCGCCGGCTATGTGGTGGCCCAGGCGCCCGAGCACGTCATCGAGAACGAGAAGGCGCTCGCCAAGGCGGGCGACGACCCGAAGAAGCGCCGCAAGGTGGTCCGCAAGAAGGCCCCCGAGGGCTTCGTGGCCTGGTCGGACACCACCTTCGAGAAGCTCATCGCCGCCGACCCGGAAGCACTGACCTCGCGCTTCAAGGTCACCAACATCATGCTCCTGTCGGTCATCGCCCGGCCCGGCGACGCCTTCAAGGCGATGCGCCACCTGCTCGAGGACAACCACGAGCCGCGCAAGGCCCAGCTGCGCCACATCCGGCGGGCCATCGCCATCTACCGCTCCCTGCTGGACGGCGGTGTCGTCGAGAAGCTCGACACCCCGGACGCCGAGGGCCGCACGATCCGGCTGACCGTCGACCTCCAGCAGGACTTCGCACTGAACCAGCCGCTGTCCACCTTCGCGCTGGCCTCCTTCGACCTGCTGGACCCGGAGTCCCCCTCCTACGCGCTGGACATGGTCTCGGTGGTGGAGTCCACGCTGGACGACCCGCGCCAGATCCTCGCCGCCCAGCAGAACAAGGAACGCGGCATGGCCGTGGGCGCGATGAAGGCCGACGGGGTCGAGTACGAGGAGCGGATGGAGCGGCTCCAGGAGATCACCTATCCCAAGCCGCTCGAAGAGCTGCTCCTGCACGCCTACGACGTGTACAGCAAGAGCCACCCGTGGGTCCGCGACCACCCCGTCTCCCCGAAGTCGATCATCCGCGACATGTACGAACGCGCGATGACCTTCACCGAGTTCACCTCGTACTACGAACTGGCGCGCACCGAGGGCATCGTGCTGCGCTACCTGGCGAGCGCCTTCAAGGCTCTGGACCACACCATCCCCGACGACCTCAAGTCGGAGGACCTCCAGGACCTGATCGAGTGGCTCGGCGAGCTGGTCCGCCAGGTCGACTCCAGCCTGCTCGACGAGTGGGAGCAGCTGGCGAACCCGGAGGTGGAGACGGCGGAGCAGGCCCAGGAGAAGGCCGACCAGGTCAAGCCGGTCACCGCGAACGCGCGCGCCTTCCGCGTCCTGGTCCGCAACGCCATGTTCCGCCGGGTCGAGCTGGCGGCGCTGGACCACGTCAACGTGCTGGGCGAGCTGGACGGCGACTCCGGCTGGGACGCCGACGCCTGGGGCGAGGCCATGGACGGCTACTGGGACGAGTACGACGACCTGGGTACGGGCCCCGACGCACGCGGCCCCAAGCTGCTCCAGATCGAGGAGGACCCGGCGCACGGCCTGTGGCGCGTCCGGCAGACCTTCGCCGACCCCAACGGGGACCATGGCTGGGGCATCAGCGCCGAGGTCGACCTCGCGGCCTCCGACGAGGAGGGCCGCGCGGTCCTGCGCGTCACCTCGGTCGGCGAACTCGGCCAGCTCTGACCTCCTCCCGGCTCCGCCCGGGCCGGCACCCGATCCGCAACCCACCACCGCCCCGCAACCGACCGGCGCCGTCACGGACGCCGGGCCCGACCGTGGAGATCCTCTGATGACGAACCCCGCCGAGAGGCTGGTCGATCTGCTCGACCTGGAGCAGATCGAGGTCAACATCTTCCGGGGCGCCAGCCCCCAGGAGTCCCTCCAGCGCGTCTTCGGCGGCCAGGTCGCCGGCCAGGCGCTGGTGGCTGCCGGCCGCACCACGGAGGGCGACCGGCCCGTCCATTCCCTCCACTCGTACTTCCTGCGCCCGGGCATCCCCGGAGTGCCGATCGTGTACCAGGTGGAGCGGGTGCGCGACGGGCGCTCCTTCACCACCCGCCGGGTCACCGCGGTCCAGCAGGGCAAGACCATCTTCAACCTGACCGCCTCCTTCCATCACCCGGAGGAGGGCAGCATCGAGCACCAGCTGCCTCCCCGCCTCGACTTCCCGCACCCGGACGCGCTCCCGAAGGTCGTGGACGAGATCCGCGAGCACCTGGGCACGCTGCCGGAGGCGCTGGAGCGGATGGCCCGCCGCCAGCCTTTCGACATCCGGTACGTGGACCGGCTCCGCTGGACCCCCGAGGAGCTCAAGGACGCCGACCCGCGCAGCGCCGTGTGGATGCGCGCCGTCGGCCCGCTGGGCGACGACCCGCTCGTGCACACCTGCGCCCTCACCTACGCCAGTGACATGACCCTCCTCGACGCCGTGCGCATCCCCGTGGAACCCCTGTGGGGCATGCGCGGTTTCGACATGGCCTCCCTCGACCACGCCATGTGGTTCCACCGGCCGTTCCGGGCGGACGAGTGGTTCCTGTACGACCAGGAATCCCCCATCGCGCACGGCGGCCGGGGCCTGGCCCGCGGCCGCATCTACGACCTCGAAGGCAAGCTGCTGGTGTCGGTGGTGCAGGAGGGGCTCTTCCGCCCCTACGGCGCCAAGGCCTCCAAGCCGCCCGTGTCGCCGCAGTAATCCCTCCCGTCCTCGAAGAACTGAGCCCGACCATGCCCGATCCGGCCACGCCGGCCCTCCCCTGCCCCTGCGGGCTGCCCGCCACCTACCCGGAGTGCTGCGGCCGCTTCCACTCCGGCGAGCGGCAGGCGCCCACCGCCGAGCTGCTGATGCGCTCCCGCTTCAGCGCCTTCGCCGTCGGCGACACCGCCTACCTCCTGCGCTCCTGGCACCCGACGACCCGGCCGGGCGTGCTCGACCTGGATCCCGGGCAGCGCTGGGAACGGCTGGAGATCCTGGCCACCGAGCGCGGCGGGATGTTCGAGACGGAGGGCTCTGTGGAGTTCCGGGCGCACTACCGCGAGGGCCGGCACACCGGCTCGCTGCACGAGCACAGTTCCTTCGCCCGGGAGAACGGGGCCTGGGTCTACGTCGGCCCCCTCTCCCCCGTCGACTTCGACTGACCCCTCGCTCCGGTCAGGGCGAAGGCCAGGCTGGTGCGGTACCAGTCGATCTCGTCCGGTGGCCCGGCCCGCAGCAGCCGGGCCGCCACCTCGGCGGCCGCCGGAACCTGCGGGTGCCCGAAGGGCAGGGGCGGGGCGAGTGCCCCGAGCAGGATCCGCTCCGCCGCGTCGGGCACGGCCCTGCGCACGTCGTCCTCGGGGAGCACGGAGGCAAGTACGGCAGCCCGCTCCCAGGGACCGGCGGTCCGTTTCAGCAACAGCCCGACATGCCGCTCGCGCCACTTCCGGGGTCGCAGGTCGGCCCTGGCCTCGATCAGCTCCCGGTCCCCCGGCGGCGCGCTCCCGCGGAGCATCCCCGGCTCGCGGGCCCCGAAGTCCCGTAGCTCCGCGGCCAGATAGAGCCACACCACCGCCCGGTAGCGGTTGATCCGGTAGCCCACCGGAACGAGGTGTCCGCAGCGTGCGAGCCGGGTGAACCTGCTCGGTCCGGCCCCCAGGACGGCGGCCGCGGCACCCGCTCCCGCGACGGTCTCCACGCGCTCGCGCAGCACGCCGGGGAATCCCTCGGCCGACCGGACCCGGTCCAGCTCGGTCCGGGTGTACCGCGCGGCCCCGGCGGCCCCCTGGGGCCCGGCCCGTACGATGCCCAGCTGGACCGCGCGGGCGAACTCGCCGCGGTTCAGCCCCAGTTCCCCCGCTGCCCGCCCTCCGCCCAACAGGTCGGTGACCTCTCCGCACTCCGCCACCACGGTCGGCGCCATGTGCGGTACCTGCGGCGCCTGCGTAACCCGCGGTGCCTGCGCTACCTGAATCGTCTGCGTCATCGCCCTCTCCCCACCCGAATGACTACCGTGTGTGAAGAACGTAACGCAGAGCGACGACACCCCGCAGTGCCTGTGGACAACTCGGAACGGGCCGAGTGTGCGCGCGAGTGCGCCTCTTACCCGCCTCAGCCGCCGGTGATCCGCCGCTCCGCCACACCCAGGTGCTCCCCCACCCGGTTCACCAGCAGCGTCATCTCGTACGCCACGTGCCCGATGTCGGCCTCGGAGGCGCTCAGCACGCACAGGCAGCTGCCCGCACCCGCCGCCATGACGAAGAGGACCCCGTCGTCGTACTCGACCATCGTCTGGCGGACCTCACCCGCCCTGAAGTGCCGCCCCGAGCCCTTCGCCAGGCTCTGCAGCCCCGCCGCGACGGCAGCCAGGTGCTCCGCGTCCTCCCGTGCCAGCCCCGCGCTCGCGCCCGTCACCAGGCCGTCGTTGGACAGCACCACCGCGTGCCGCACCTGCTGCACGCGCCGCGTCAAGTCGTCCAGCAGCCAGTCGAGCTGCTTGTCCAGCGCCATATACAGTCCCTCCCCGTCGACGCGGCCGGTCCGGCCGCGCCCCACCCCGCATAGTCGTGCCGCCAGCCTTCCCCACCAGCTGCTTTCCGGCAAGGAGGATGGACCCATGGTGAAGAAGATGACTCAAGAGGAATGGCGGGAGTTCGTCTCCCACTCCACCCGCACCGGGAAGCTGTCCACCGTCCGTGAGGACGGAAGCCCTCACATCGCTCCCATCTGGTTCGTCCTCGACGGCGACTCCCTGGTGTTCAACACCGGGAAGGACACCGTCAAGGGGCGCAATCTGGCCCGCGACGGCCGCGTCGCGCTCTGCGTGGACGACGACCGGCCGCCCTTCTCCTACGTCGTCCTCCAGGGCCGGGCAGAGATCAGTGAGGACCTGGACGCGATGCTCCCCTGGGCGACCAGGATCGGCGCACGCTACATGGGAGAAGAGCACGGCGAAGCCTTCGGCCGCCGCAACGCCGTCCCCGGCGAACTCCTCGTGCGGGTCTTCATCGACAAGGTGATCTCGGCCGCCGGCGTGGCCGACTGACCGCACCCCCGCATCCCCCGCACGCCCTATCCCCGCATCCCCCGCTCCACCCCTCCCGCCGCGGGCCGGTTCACACCGAATCGGCCCGCGGTGCCACCGACTCCAGCAACCGCGCCGTGTGTACCCGCCCCGCGTACTCCACGAGCCGGATCAGCACCTCCTTCCCGGAGTCCTTGTCCCGCGCGTCGCACAGCACCACCGGCGTCCCCTGATCCAGATCCAGCGCCCGCGCGACCTCGTTCGAGGCGTACCGCCGTGCGTGCGCGAAGCAGTTGACGGCCACCACGAAGGGGATCTTGCGGTGCTCGAAGTAGTCCACCGCCGGGAAGCAGTCCTCCAGCCGCCGCGTGTCGGCCAGGACCACCGCGCCCAGCGCGCCCTGCGACAGCTCGTCCCACAGGAACCAGAACCGGTCCTGCCCCGGGGTCCCGAACAGGTAGAGCGACAGCCCCGACCTGATCGTGATCCGCCCGAAGTCCATGGCCACCGTGGTCGTCGTCTTCTGGTCGACGCCACCCGTGTCGTCGACCAGCTCCCCGGCCTCGCTGAGCAGCTCCTCCGTCCGCAGCGGCCGGATCTCGCTGACCGAGCCGACGAGGGTCGTCTTCCCGACGCCGAAGCCGCCCGCCACGAGTATCTTCAGCGCGAGCGCCGCCAGTTCCTCTCCGCCCTCGGCGGCCGGCGCCGGCCCGTTGTCCTGCAGTCCCATCACAGCGCTCGCAATCCCTCGATGACTTCACGCAGAATCCGCTCGTCCGGCAGCTGTGCAGGCGGTACCGGCCGGCTGACCTTGACGTGCCCGGCCTCCAGCAGGTCCCCGAGCAGTACGCGCACCACGCCCACGGGCAGGTCGGCGTCCGCCGCGAGCTCGGCCACCGACTGGGTCTCGTCCCGGCACAGGCCGAGCAGCGCGCGGTGCTCCGGCCCGAGCAGCGACTCGGCCGCCTCGTCCGTTCCCGCCGGGTCGACGACGACCAGCGCGATCAGGTCGAACCGGACCCCGTGGGGTCCCGGCTTCGTGCGTCCGCCGGTCATGGCGTACGGACGGACGAGCGGGCCCGCGTCGGCGTCGTACCACTGGCCGTTCGTGCTCAAGGCCGCCGCCCTCAACCGGCGGCCGGCGGCCGCGCCGCGAACCGGGCCGGGGTGTACAGGTGCTCGCCGACCCGCTTGACCAACCGGGCCATCTCGTAGGCGATCAGCCCCATGTCGGCGCCGGCCCCGCTGAGCACGGCCAGGCAGGATCCGTCTCCGGCGGCCGCCACGAAGAGGAAGCCTTCGTCCATCTCCACCATCGTCTGGCGCACGGCCCCGGCGCGGAAGTGCCTGCCCGCTCCCTTGGCCAGGCTGTGGAAGCCGGAGGCCACGGCCGCCAGGTGCTCGGCGTCCTCCCGGCTGAGCGCGCTGGAAGCGCCCACCGCCAGGCCGTCGTTGGACAGGACCACGGCGTGCCGGACCTCGGGCACCCGGACCACGAGGTCGTCGAGGAGCCAGTCGAGTTCGCCCGACCTGCGGACCCCGTCGAGGTCGATCCTCTGATGTTCGATCATCATCGTGCTCCTTCGCCTTCGCCAGTACTGCTTGTCCCGCCTGCGCCGCCCGAACTGCCCGGACCGTCCAGGCCGTCCGCGCCGGCCTCGCTGCTCGCCTGCGTGCCCCGCACCCAGCCCGCCCGGTACGCCGCCATCCGCTCGCGCGCCTGCTCGGGGCTGCGGCCGCGCGGTTCCTCCGCCCCCCGGACACCGGCCGGGGGCTTGGGCGCGGGAGCCTCGCGCAGTTGCGGGACGAGGCTCGCCTGCCGGACCCGGCGCGGCAGTTCGGTGACCGAGGCGGCCGGGCCCGAGGGGGCCGATGGGCCCGAGGCGGCCGATGGGCCCGAGGGGGCCGCCGTGACCGCCGGGGCGGGCGTACGGGGAACCGCGCCCGCGGAGCCGCGCGGCCGCAGCGGGGCCACCGCGGAGGGCCGGGGCTCCTCCGGTACGGGGCTGCGGTCCGGGACCGGGACCCCGCGCACCTCGTCCCGTACGACGCCGATGGCCTGGGACGGCTCCCTGAACCGCTCCCGGGCCGGTTCGGTGACCGGCTCGCGGGCCGGGGCCGCGGGTACCTGCTCCTCGGGCTGCGGTGCGGCGGCCGTGAGAGCGCCCTGGAGCAGGGAGTTCGGGAGCAGCACCACGGCGGTGGTGCCGCCGTAGGGTGACATGCGCAGGTGCACCTTCACACCGTGGCGGGCCGAGAGGCGGCTGACCACGAAGAGCCCGAGCCGGTCGCTGTCGAAGAGGTCGAGCGCCTCGGACTGCTCGATGCGCCGGTTGGCCTCCTGGAGGGTTTCGCGGCCCATGCCGAGCCCCCGGTCCTCGACCTCCAGGACGTAGCCGGCGCCGACGGGTTCTCCGCTGACCCGGACCTTGGTGTGGGGCGGGGAGAACTGCGTGGCGTTCTCGATGAGTTCCGCGAGCAGGTGGGTGAGGTCGGCGACGGCTCCTCCGACGACGGCGGCCTCGGCCAGCTGGCGGACCTCGACGCGCGGGTAGTCCTCGATCTCGGAGACGGCGGCCCGTACGACGTTCGTCAGCGGGATCGGCATCCGCCAGGCGCGACCGGGGGCGGCGCCCGAGAGGATGATCAGGCTTTCCGCGTGCCGCCGCATGCGGGTGGTGAGGTGGTCGAGGCGGAAGAGGTCGCCGAGCTCGTTCGGGTCGTCGGCGCGCCGCTCCATCGAGTCGAGCAGGGTGAGCTGCTTGTGCACCAGGACCTGGCTGCGCCGGGCGAGGTTGACGAAGACCCCGCTCACGCCGCTGGCCAGCTCGGCGCGCTCGACGGCGGCGCTGAGCGCGGCCCTGTGAACCGTGGCCAGGGCCTCGCCGACCTGGGCGATCTCGTCGTCGGCGGCCGGTCCGCGCGGGGTTTCGGCGGACACGTCGAATGTCTGGCCGGCCCTCAACCGGTTCATGGCCTGAGGGAGTTTGCGGTGCGCGATCTCCAGTGCGGCGTTGCGCAGCGAGACCAGTTCGACGACGAGGGCCCGGCCGATGCGGACCGAGATGACGAGCGAGGCGGCCACGGCGGCCAGGCCCAGGGCGACGGCGGCTCCGGCGGGACTCAGCGCGCCCGCGCCGAACGGGTCGGCGCGGTCCGCGGACGCCGCATGGGCGGCGTCCGCGATCTCCCGCATCGAGCCGGCGACGGAGATGTAGGCCGCCTCCCAACCGGGGGGCGGTCCGACGACCCCGGCACCGGCGGCGACCGCAGTGGCCAGCGCCCGGTCCTCGGCCCCGGTGAGGTCGGCGTAGGCGGCGCTCTTGGCCACGGCCTGCCAGGCGTCCTGCTGGGCGGCGGGCAGGTCCCGGGCGGCGGAGGCGGTCAGGGCGCGCCGGGTCTCGACCGCGCCGGTCAGCCGGCGAAGCGTTTCGGCGGTGCGCGGCCCCTGCGCCGTCAGCAGGGCGTCCTCCCGCGAGAGCTGCTCCCCGGCCCGCGCGAACTCCAGCAGGACCCGGGCGTCGACGCCCAGTTCGGCGTCCTGGCCTCCTCCGGAGAGGGCGCCGCCGACCTCCAGCGCCGCGTCGATGACCCGGGTGTACGTCTCGTACGCCGCTTCCGGGGTCGCCCGGCGCCCCGCGACGTCCTCGCGTGCCGGACCCAGCCCCTCGGCCGCGGCGACGAAGGCGCGCAGCCGGACGACGATGTCGCTGCGGTAGTCGCCGGAGTCGGCCACGGTGTTGCTGTCGCCGAGCCGCAGTGCCCGTACGGCTCCGTCGGTGCGGCGCGCCTGGTCGTCCAGGGCGGCGCTCTGGCCGGGGGCCTGGGCGGCGGCCGCCTGGCCACCGGTGGGGTCGGCCAGCAGCCGTACGGCCGTGCGCCGTTCGGCCTGCAGCGCCGTGACCGCGGTCTCGACCGGTCCCCGTAGTTCCCGGTCGACGCGCTGCGCGCGGCTGAGGCGGGCGACGTCCTGGGCCGCGTCGACGGTCGCGAAGGCCCAGAGGGCGAGCAGGGAGACCACCGGCACCATCAGCAACGAGACGATCTTCGCCCGGACGGTGGCGGGGCGCAGCCGCAGGCGCGGACCCCGGCCACCGCCCCCGGCCGCGCCGGCTATCGCCGCGAGCCCGCCGGAGCCTTCGTGCTCCACGGGCTCCCGGGCGGGCGGTCCGGCATGTGCCCGGCGGCCCGGCCCCTTCCCGCGGCCCCCCGCCGGCGCGGGCGCGGGCGGCCGCGACGCCGCTGCTTCCGGTGTTCTGCGGGGTCTGCGCATGGGCTCCTCGTTCCGGGCGGTGCGTACGTACGTGACGGTCGCGGGGCGGTGGCGGTGGCGGGGGCGGGGGCGTGCCGGGTGCGGGGCGGTGGCGGGTGCGGGGCGGTGCCGGGTGCGGGGCGCGGCGGCGCCGCGCCCCTCAGTCCACGCGGGG
>NZ_JBEXPT010000075.1:0-33942 GCF_040612195.1 Streptomyces sp. NPDC006450
AGCACCTCCTCATGCGCTTCGGCCACCCACCGGCACCCGACGACGAGGCCGGGGGGGCCCCCCCCCCCCCCCCCGCCCCCCCCCCCCCCCCCCCCGCGCGCCCCCACACCGGGCCCCGCGCCCCCCCCCCCCCCCCTTCCGGGATTGCGTGACCGCGTCAGGAGGCGGCCGGCGGCGTCGGCCCGCCGGGAGCGTCCTTGTGCGCGATCTTGCCCAGGGCGTCCTTCGCCTTGTCCGCGCCGCTGGAGATGTGGCCGCTGTACTTGCCCTTGGTCTTGGAGTCGACGGCCTTGGCCACCTTCTCCAGATTCTGGGCGATCTTGCCCTCGTGCTGAGCAGCGAGGTCGCCGACCTTGTCCTTGGCGGGCGCGAGCTTGGCCTTCAGATTGTCCAGCAGGCCCATGGGTCACCTTTCAATAGCGAGGCTACTTACGGGCACCCTCTGCGGCCTCGCTGTCCGCGCCGACCTCCGCCGTCTGCTGCTTCGGGATCCCGACGGCCTCCACCGCGCTCTCCTCCGCCGCAGCCTGCTCGGTCCCGGCCTCGTCAGCCGTCGCGGACTCCACCGTCAGATCCGCGGAAACGGCCTCTTCGGTCGTCGCCTGGGTCTTACGGCCGAGAAGCCGGTCCAAAATGCCCATGTCTACTCCTATAACGTTACTCGTGTGAGTGAAGTTCCGCCGTGGACGGGCCGCCGTACGGCGAGCGCACGCCCGGCCGGAACCCCGCCAAGGCAACGACCCCGGTCCGGTCCCGTCACGTAGCTCGATCGGGTACATGGCATGGCCTTGACCGGGGGCTGCGAGACTGGTGCGGTGAGGAAAGCAGCCCCCGCCCCGCGGGTCATCGCCGTCGTAGGACCCACCGCGGCCGGAAAGTCCGATCTGGGCGTAGCCCTGGCCCGCCATTTCGACGGCGAAGTCGTCAACGCCGACTCGATGCAGCTGTACCGGGGGATGGACATCGGTACCGCCAAACTGACGACCGAGGAGCGCGGAGGGGTCCCGCACCACCTCCTCGACATCTGGGACGTCACCGAGACGGCGAGCGTCGCCGAGTACCAGCGCCTCGCCCGCGCCGAGATCGACGAGCTGCTCGCCCAGGGCCGTACGCCGGTCCTCGTCGGCGGTTCCGGCCTCTACGTCCGCGGCGCGCTCGACGCCATGGAGTTCCCCGGCACCGACCCCGAGGTCCGGGCCCGGCTGGAGGCCGAGGTCACCCTGCGCGGCCCCGGCGCCCTGCACGCCCGCCTCGCGGCCGCCGACCCGGCCGCCGCGCAGGCCATCCTGCCCAGCAACGGCCGCCGCATCGTGCGCGCGCTGGAGGTCATCGAGATCACCGGACGGCCGTTCACCGCGAACCTGCCCGGCCACGAGTCCGTCTACGACACGGTCCAGATCGGCGTGGACGTGGCCCGGCCCGAGCTCGACGAGCGGATCGCGCTGCGCGTGGACCGGATGTGGGAGGCCGGGCTGGTGGACGAGGTCCGCACGCTGGAGGCCGCCGGCCTGCGGGGCGGAATCACCGCCTCGCGGGCGCTCGGCTACCAGCAGGTGCTGGCCGCCCTGGCCGGGGAGTGCACGGAGGAGGAGGCCCGCACGGAAACGGTCCGCGCCACCAAGCGCTTCGCCCGCAGGCAGGACTCGTGGTTCCGCCGCGACCCGAGGGTGCACTGGCTCAGCGGGGCGGCCGAGGACCGGGGAGAACTCGCCGGACTCGCGCAGTCGTTGGTCGAACGAGCGGTCACAGCCTGATCACGTGATGGCATCGGGACGCCCCGCACGCCCGTCCCGGGCCTGACGGCGTGCCATCATCAAACTTCCGCCGGTGCCGTCACCGGCGGTGAACGACGGCGTACGAAGTCCAAGTGGGGAGGGCGCGTGGCGATGGAGGCCGGCCCTCGTGACACCGGTCGGGACGACACCCGACGGGAATCGGACCCGATGCTTCACCGTGCCCTCGCCGACGGCGACGGGCCGCCCGGCGGAGCGCCGGTGGACGCCGACGGATTCACCGACCTCGCCGACGGACTCACCGGCGGGCTCGCACTGCCCGCGGACGCCGACGGACTCGGACTGCCCGCGGATCCCGCGCGGCTGACCCCCGACGGTCCGGACGCGCCGGACCCCGCCGAGGCGGAGGCGGCCGCCGCCCCCGCCTTCGAGGTGGAACTGCGTCCCCAGCGCCGGCTGAGGCTGTGGCAGATCGCCCCCATCGTCATGCTGGCCGCTGCCGGATCCCTGATGTTCGCCTTCCCGCTCGCCTTCGAGTTCGGCGACGGCGGAGCGGTCGTCGCCATGCTCGGCTTCCTCATCAGCTGCTGCGCCGGCGGCTGGGGCCTGATGGCCGCGCGCCGCGTGGGCTACGCCCTGCCGGGGCTCCCGGCCCGCGGTTCGGGGCAGCGGCCCGACTGGCGCCTCGCCCTGCTCTACGCGCTGGTCGCGCTGGGCGTCGTCGCGCTCGCGGTGTACCGGGTGGCCCGGCTCCGGTAGGGCCTGTCGTCGGACTCCCGTCGTCGCCCGAAGGGCGGCCCGGCCGTGCCGGGCGCCGCCTCGGTACCATGGGCGGGTGACGCAGACCAGCCTTTCCTTCCTCAAGGGCCACGGCACCGAGAACGACTTCGTGATCGTCCCGGACCCCGACAACGCCATCGAGCTGCCGGCCTCCGCCGTCGCGCGGCTGTGCGACCGGCGGGCCGGGATCGGCGCGGACGGCGTGCTGCACGTCGTGCGCTCCGCCGCGCACCCCGAGGCGGCGCACCTGGCCGACGAGGCCGAGTGGTTCATGGACTACCGCAACAGCGACGGCTCCGTCGCCGAGATGTGCGGCAACGGCGTCCGCGTCTTCGCCCGCTACCTCCAGCACGCCGGCCACGTGGAGCCGGGCGACCTGGCCGTCGCCACGCGCGGCGGGGTCAAGCGGGTGCACCTCGACAAGACCGGCGACGTGACCGTCTCCATGGGCCGCGCCGAGCTCCCCGAGGGAGAGGTCACCGTCTCCGTAGGCGACCGCTCCTGGCCCGCGCGCAACGTCAACATGGGCAACCCGCACGCGGTGGCCTTCGTCGACAGCCTCGACGACGCCGGGAAGCTGCTGGACCCGCCCCCGTACAGCCCGGCGTCCGCCTACCCGACCGGTGTCAACGTCGAGTTCGTCGTCGACCGCGGCCCCCGGCACGTCGCCATGCGCGTCCACGAGCGCGGCTCCGGCGAGACCCGCTCCTGCGGCACCGGCGCCTGCGCGGTCGCCGTGGCCGCCATCCGCCGCGACGGCGCGGACCCGGCCGTCACCGGCGCGCCCGCCACGTACACCGTCGATCTGCCCGGCGGCACCCTGGTCATCACCGAGCACCCCGACGGGCGGATCGAGATGACCGGACCCGCCGTGATCGTGGCCGAGGGCGAGTTCGATCCCGCCTGGCTCACCGAAACGGCTTTCGTCTGAAGCTTCCCTCTAATGGGTGATCCGTTTCACGCTGAGCGAGAGGTGGACTGCGCCACGTGGTGGGGTCGGTAGCATCAGGCACCGGCCCTGAGGGCTCACCCCATGCCCGCCACCGCCGGTCGATGCCGTCGGAGGTGCCCATGAGTGCAGAGGCCACGAACCCCGAAGCACGTCCCGAAGCGCTCCCTGAACTTCGCAGACGTGGCAGGACCAGGCTTGACCTGCGACGACTCGGACGCGCCGCGCTGCTCGGGCCCACGCCCAGGGACCGGCTGCCGGATGCCATCGGCCATGTCGCCGAAGCGCACCGCGCCCACCACCCCGACGCGGACCTGTCGCTCCTGCGCCGCGCGTACCTGCTCGCCGAGACCTCGCACCGCGGCCAGATGCGCAAGAGCGGTGAGCCGTACATCACACATCCGCTCGCCGTCACGCTCATCCTGGCCGAACTGGGCGCCGAGACCACCACGTTGACGGCCTCGCTCCTCCACGACACGGTCGAGGACACCGACGTGACCCTCGATCAGGTCCGCGAGGAGTTCGGCGACGAGGTCTGCTTCATCGTCGACGGCGTCACCAAGGTCGAGAAGATCGACTACGGCGCCGCAGCCGAGCCCGAGACCTTCCGCAAGATGCTCGTCGCCACCGGCAACGACGTCCGCGTGATGTCCATCAAGCTCGCCGACCGGCTGCACAACATGCGCACCCTCGGGGTGATGCGGCCCGAGAAACAGGCACGCATCGCCAAGGTCACCCGCGACGTCCTCATCCCGCTCGCCGAACGGCTCGGCGTACAGGCCCTGAAGACCGAGCTGGAGGACCTCGTCTTCGCGATCCTGCACCCCGAGGAGTACGAGCACACCCGCGCGCTCATCGCGGCCCACGCGGGCGAGCGCGACCCGCTGCCTGCCATCGCCGACTCCGTACGGGCCGTCCTGCGCGACGCGGGCATCGCCGCCGAGGTGGTCGTGAGGCCCCGGCACTTCGTCTCCGTGCACCGCATCTCCCTCAAGCGCGGGGAACTGCGCGGCTCCGACTTCGGCCGGCTGCTGGTCCTCGTGGGGGAGAACGCGGACTGCTATGCCGTGCTGGGGGAGCTGCACACCTGCTTCACCCCGGTCATCTCCGAGTTCAAGGACTTCATCGCCACCCCGAAGTTCAACCTCTACCAGTCCCTGCACACCGCTTTCGCGACGCCCGAGGGGTCCGTGGCCGAGGTCATCGTGCGGACCCGGCAGATGCACCGGGTCGCGGAGGCGGGCGTGGTGGCGCTCGGGAATCCGTACACGGCCCCGCCGTCCGCGGAGCAGCTCGCGGCGGCCGACCGCGACGAGGAGCGGGTGGACCCCACCCGACCCGGCTGGCTGTCACGGCTGCTCGACTGGCAGCAGTCGGCGCCCGACCCCGACACCTTCTGGGACGTCCTGCGCTCGGAGCTGGCCCAGGACCGGGAGATCACCGTGTTCCGCGCCGACGGGGGCACCCTGGGCCTGCCGGCCGGTGCCAGCTGTATCGACGCCGCCTACGCGCAGTACGGCGAGGCGGCCCACGGCTGTATCGGCGCCCGGGTCAACGGGCGCCTGACCTCCCTGTCCTCCCGGCTCTCGGACGGGGACACCGTCCAGCTCCTGCTCGCGCACGACGCCTCCTCCGGGCCCACCGCCGACTGGCTGGAGCACGCCAGGACCCCGGCCGCCCGGATCGCCGTCAGCAGCTGGCTGGAGGCCCACCCCGACGGGGCCCGGCCCGCGGCCGCCGCACCCAGGCCGCCGCTGTCGGTGATCGGCCTCCGCAGCGGCGGGGGCAACGCCGTCGCCGACCTGCCGGACGCCACCGTGCGGCTCGCGGGGTGCTGCACCCCCGTGCCGCCCGACGCGGTCGAGGGGTTCGTCGTACGCGGCGGGGCCGTCACCGTGCACCGGGTCCACTGCGCGACGGTGGCCCAGATGCGGGCGGTGGGGCGGACCCCCGTCGCCGTGCACTGGCGGGCGACCGCGGACTGCCGGGTCACCCTGCTCGCCGAATCGTTCGGCCGCCCGCACCTGCTGGCCGATCTGACCGAGGCCATCGCCCGCGAGGGGGTCGAGGTGGTCTCCGCGACGGTGGAGCCGCCGGTCGAACAACGCGTCCGGCACAGCTACACCTTGCAGCTACCCGACGCGACGGGCCTCCCGGCGCTGATGCGGGCCATGAGGGACGTGCCCGGGGTCTACGACGTCAGCCGGGCGTAGCCCGCCCGACCCCTTTCGGGTGGAGCCGTCGCGCGCCGTTCGCCGGCGCGTGGCGGGCGCTGATAAGCGGTGGGGGATGCAGCTCACCTCCCCGCGCCTGCGCGCCGCCCTGCTGGCCGCGGCCTCCCTCACCCTCGTCGCCGCCGTCGTGCCCCCGCCCCGGGCGCTCGGCATCGGAGACCCGCTCTTCCCCGAGCTCGGGAACCCCGGGTACGACGTGCTCTCGTACGACCTGTCCTTCGCGTACAAGAACAACAGCACCCCCCTCGACGCGGTCACCGTCATCGACGCGCGCAGCCTCGCGCGGCTCGAAACCGTCAACCTCGACTTCACCCACGGGAAGGTGGCCTCCGCCGAGGTCAACGGGGAACCCGCCGGCTTCGTATACGTCGGCGAGGACCTCGTGCTGACCCCCGCCCGGCCGGTGGAGCCCGGCCTGCCCCTCCACATCACCGTCCGGCACACGAGCGACCCGCGCGGCCGCGGCGACGGCGGCTGGGTGGTCACCGAGGACGGGCTGGCGATGGCGAACCAGGCCGACGCCGCGCACCGGGTCTTCCCGTGCAACGACCACCCCGCCGACAAGGCGTACTTCACCTTCCGGGTGAGCGCGCCGGCCGGGACGACGGCGGTGGCCAACGGGGTGCCGGGCGCGCTGCCGGCCCGCCGGGCGGGCGCCGCGACCACGTGGACCTACCGGACGCTGCACCCGATGGCCACCGAGCTCGCCCAGGTGTCGATCGGCGACTCGGCCGTGGTCCACCGCACCGGGCCGCACGGACTTCCGCTGCGCGACGTGGTCCCCGCGGCGGACCGGGAGCGGTTGGAGCCGTGGCTGAAGAAGACCGCCGGGCACATCGAGTGGATGGAGGCACGGGTCGGCCGCTACCCCTTCGAGAACTACGGGGTGCTGATCGCGAAGGCCCGTACCGGCTTCGAGCTGGAAACGCAGACCCTGTCGCTGTTCGAGAGCGCACTCTTCGCGGACAGCGGCGGCTACCCCGAGTGGTACGTCGAGTCCGTGATGGTCCACGAGCTGGCCCACCAGTGGTTCGGCAACAGCGTGAGCCCGCGGACCTGGTCCGACCTGTGGCTCAACGAGGGCCACGCCACCTGGTACGAAGCCCTGTACGCGGACGGCCTCGGCACCTACTCCCTGGAGCGCAGGATGCGCGAGGCCTACCAGCGCTCCGACCAGTGGCGGGCGGCCGGCGGGCCCCCGGCCGCGCCCAAGCCGGCCCCGCCGGGCGAGAAGATCGGGCTGTTCCGGCCCGCGGTCTACGACGGCGCCGCGCTGATCCTGTACGCGCTGCGGCAGGAGATCGGGGCCGGGGCCTTCGACCGGGTGGAGCGCCGCTGGGTGGGGGAGAACCGGGACGCGGTCGCGGGTACGGAGGACTTCGTACGGCTGGCCTCCGAGGAGGCGGGCCGGGACCTGGGGGCGTTCCTGAAGCCGTGGCTGTACGGGAAGAAGACGCCGGCGATGCCGGGCCACCCGGAGTGGAGCGCCGCGAAAAGCGTGTGACGCGTGCGGAACGGGCATGCCACCATCGACGAGGCCGTCCGGCGGCCGCCCGGCGCGACATCCCGGGGAGGTTCCGCAGTCCAGGGGAATCTCGGGGGAGTGTCACACGTTGGACGTGACAGTGTTATGTCACGCGCGGGAGTAGCTTTGGCCTTGGCTCCGCTTCGCCTGACGCGGACGCATTCGAAAACGACGTAAGGATCCAATGACCTCCTCTTCTTCCTCTTCCCAGGACGCGCGGGACGACGCACAGGCTGCGCCGGATCCGCAGAGCTTCACCGAGAGCCTTCGGGCCGACGCCCTGATGGAAGAGGACGTCGCCTGGAGCCACGAGGTCGACGGAGACCGGGACGGCGCCCAGTACGAGCGCTCCGAGCGCGCGGCCCTGCGCCGCGTCGCCGGCCTCTCCACCGAACTCGAAGACGTCACCGAGGTCGAGTACCGCCAGCTCCGCCTGGAGCGGGTCGTCCTCGTGGGCGTATGGACCTCCGGCACGGTGCAGGACGCGGACAACTCCCTCGCGGAGCTCGCCGCACTCGCCGAGACGGCGGGCGCGCTCGTACTCGACGGAGTGATCCAGCGCCGCGACAAGCCCGACCCGGCCACCTTCATCGGTTCCGGCAAGGCACGCGAGCTGCGCGACATCGTGATGGAGAGCGGCGCCGACACCGTCGTCTGCGACGGTGAGCTCAGCCCCGGCCAGCTCATCGCCCTCGAAGACGTCGTCAAGGTGAAGGTGGTCGACCGGACCGCGCTCATCCTCGACATCTTCGCCCAGCACGCCAAGTCCCGGGAGGGCAAGGCGCAGGTCGCACTCGCCCAGATGCAGTACATGCTGCCGCGACTGCGCGGCTGGGGTGCCTCGCTGTCCCGGCAGATGGGTGGCGGCGGCGGTGGCGGCATGGCCACCCGCGGCCCCGGTGAGACCAAGATCGAGACCGACCGGCGCCGGATCCGCGAGAAGATGGCGAAGATGCGCCGGGAGATCGCGGAGATGAAGACCGGCCGCGACATCAAGCGGCAGGAACGGCGCCGCAACAAGGTGCCCTCGGTCGCCATCGCCGGATACACCAACGCCGGCAAGTCCTCGCTGCTCAACCGCCTCACGGGCGCGGGCGTCCTGGTGGAGAACGCACTGTTCGCCACCCTCGACCCGACCGTGCGCCGGGCCGAGACCCCGTCCGGCCGGATCTACACCCTGGCCGACACGGTCGGCTTCGTCCGGCACCTGCCCCACCACCTCGTCGAGGCGTTCCGCTCCACGATGGAGGAGGTCGGCGACTCCGACCTCATCCTGCACATCGTGGACGGCTCGCACCCGGCGCCGGAGGAGCAGCTGGCGGCGGTCCGCGAGGTCATCCGCGAGGTCGGCGCCGTCAAGGTGCCCGAGATCGTGGTGATCAACAAGGCGGACGCGGCCGACCCGCTGGTGCTCCAGCGCCTGCTGCGGATCGAGAAGCGCTCCATCGCCGTCTCGGCGCGCACGGGTCAGGGCATCGAGGAACTCCTCGCGCTCATCGACGCCGAGCTGCCGCGGCCGGCGATCGAGATCGAGGCCGTCGTGCCCTACACGCGCGGCGGGCTGGTCGCCCGGGCCCACGCCGAGGGCGAGGTGATCTCCGAGGAGCACACGGCGGAGGGCACCCTGCTCAAGGCGCGGGTGCACGCGGAGCTGGCGGCGGAGTTCGCTCCGTACGTGCTCGCGAAGCACTGACGCGTACTGATCGAGCGGCTGGACGACTGACCGCCTGACCGCCTGACCGGCTGGACATCTGGACGGCTGGATGGCTGGACGACCGGACGGCTGAACGACCGAGGGCCCCCGCAGCGGCGGGGGCCCTCTGTCATGCGGTGCTCGCGGTGCGTGCGGTTACTTGAACTTGCCGCTCACGGCGTCGAAGACGCCCTTCGCCTCCGGACCCAGCCGGGGCCCGGCCAGCCAGCCCGCCTTGGCGGGGCCGATGGAGGTGTTCGACACCAGCGCGGGCTTGCCGTCGGCACCCGCCGCGACCCAGCC
Organism: Streptomyces sp. NPDC006450; assembly: GCF_040612195.1. Classification (NCBI taxonomy): domain Bacteria; kingdom Bacillati; phylum Actinomycetota; class Actinomycetes; order Kitasatosporales; family Streptomycetaceae; genus Streptomyces; species Streptomyces sp. NPDC006450. Next base: position 9,218 of record NZ_JBEXPT010000075.1, read on the forward strand.
GCCGCCCGAGGAACCGCCGGTCATCGTGCAGCCGATGCGGTACATGGTGGGATCGGTCGCGTTCAGCGACAGCCGGCCCGGCTTGCCGGCGCACTGGAAGGTCTTCTGACCGTCGAACGGAGCCGCCGCCGGGTAGCCGGTGGCCGTCATCTTCGCGATCTTGGGCGCGGCCGGGGCGTTGAACTCCACCGGGAGCGCCGTACCGACCGTCTCCTCCAGCGACTTGCCGCCGCCCTTCTCCGGGGTCACGTGCAGCACCGCGAAGTCGTACGGGGCACCCGCGCCGCCGGTCGGACCGCCGGTCGCGATCCACTGGTCGGAGGTCTGCGCCCAGTCGCTCCACCACACGCCGTACGGGGCCACTTCCTCGCGGGGCGCACCCTTGAGCGCGGCCGCGGACTTGCCCTTGTTGTTGTACGACGGGACGAAGGCGATGTTGCGGTACCAGCCGCCGGCCTTGCCCGCGTGCACGCAGTGGCCGGCCGTCCAGACCATGTTGGACTTGCCGGGGTGCGCCGGGTCCTTGACCACGGTCGCCGAGCAGACCATCGAGCCCTCGGGACCGTCGAAGAACACCTTGCCGGAGGCGGGAACGCTCTGGTGGTAGGGCGGGGTCGCGGCCTTGGCGGCCACCGCAGCCGGGGTCGGGTCGGTGACGCCCTGGTCCTTGCCCGCGTCCGGGTCGACGGCGGGAGGCTGCGGAGTCTTGGCGGCGTCACGCATCCGGTCCGGGTCCCAGAGGTCCTCGATGATCGGGTTGATGTAGTCGCCCGCCTCGCGGAGCCAGTCCTCCTTCTTCCAGTTCTTCCACTCACCCCCCTTCCACTTCTCCAGGTCGATGCCGTGCTCCTTGAGCTTGTCCCTGAGCCCGTCCGGGATCTTGACCCCGTCCAGGCTGGTGGGAAGGCTCACCGCCACGGTCGGCTTGGCGTCGGTCTCACCGTCGCCGGGCCCGCAGGCCGCGGCGGTCAGCGCGAGCGCGGCCGAGCACAGGATCGCGGTGACCGGTCGGATCGGTCGCATGTCGTGAATCCCCCTGGTGGTTCGTGATGGTGCCTGGGTTGGTGGGCGCCTGGGTTGCAGCACCCCACTATGCCGCTGCCGTGGGGGACGGCACAGGCCGGGGCACCGGTTCCCCCGGGCCGGACAAGGATCTTGGGCCCACCCGTGATCCGTCGCCGCCACCGTCGTTGGTACGTACGGGGGATGGGGGAGCAGCGTGGGTGTTCGAAGCGCACCCCGGAAGAGCAACTGTGGGAAGAGCAGTGCGGGAGGAGCGACACTCGTGCCTTTGACGGCTTGGACGGGCGGGCGGGCCCCGGCCGGGGCGGAGGTCCCGGCGCAGGCGAACCGTGGTCCGGAGGCGGGGCAGTTCGCCGAGCCGGATCCGGTCGCGGGTCCGGTCCCGGGTCTGGGGCCGGGTCCGGGGCCGGCGGCGGGGCGTGGGCCGCGTACGGCCGTGGCCGAGGGGATCCTGCGCAGGCAGGCGCAACGGGAGTCCGCCGCGCGGACGTACGCGCGCTCCTTGCCCATCGTGCCCGTGCGCGCACGGGGGTTGACCATCGAGGGGGCCGACGGACGCCGCTACCTCGACTGCCTGTCCGGCGCCGGAACCCTCGCCCTCGGCCACAACCACCCGGTGGTGCTCGAAGCCATCCGCGGAGTCCTCGACTCTGGGGCGCCGCTGCACGTGCTGGACCTCGCGACCCCGGTCAAGGACGCCTTCACCACCGAGCTGTTCGCCACCCTGCCGGCGGAGCTGGCCGCGGACGCCCGCATCCAGTTCTGCGGACCGGCCGGGACGGACGCGGTGGAGGCGGCGCTCACCCTCGTCCGCACCGCGACCGGCCGGTCCGGGATGCTCGCCTTCACGGGGGCCTACCACGGCATGACCGCGGGAGCACTGGCCGTCTCCGGCGGGGCCACGGACGTACGGGTGACCCGGCTGCCGTATCCGCAGGACCGCAGCTGCCCGTTCGGAGTCGGCGGGGCCGAGGGGGCGGAACTGTCGGCCCGTTGGACGCGCAACCTGCTCGACGACCCCAAGAGCGGGGTGCCCGCACCCGCCGGGATGATCGTCGAGCCCGTCCAGGGAGAGGGCGGAGTCCACCCCGCCCCCGACGCCTGGCTGCGCAGGATGCGGGAGATCACGGCGGAGCGGGGGATTCCGCTGATCGCCGACGAGGTCCAGACGGGGGTCGGGCGCACTGGGGCCTTCTGGGGGGTCGACCACGCGGGGGTCGTCCCCGACGTGATGGTGCTCTCCAAAGCCATCGGAGGCAGCCTGCCGCTCGCGGTGATCGTGTACCGGTCGGAGCTGGACCAGTGGGCCCCCGGCGCCCACGCAGGCACCTTCCGCGGCAACCAGCTGGCCATGGCGGCGGGCGCCGCGACGCTGGCCTACGTCCGGGAGAACGGCCTCGCGGAGCGCGCGCGGACCCTGGGCGCGCACATGCTCGCCGCCCTGCGCGGTCTGATCCCGGCCCACCCGTGCGTGGCGGACGTACGGGGCCGCGGGCTGATGATCGGCGTCGAGCTGGCCGACCCCGACACCGGGGAAGCCTCGCCCGACCTCGCCGTGGCCGTCCGCCAGGCCTGTCTGGACCGGGGCCTGATCGTCGAACTCGGCGGCCGCCATTCCAGCGTCGTCCGCCTGCTCCCCCCGCTCACCCTGACCGACGAACAGGCCTCAGCCGTCCTCGACCGCCTCGCCGACGCCATCTCCGCCGCCACCCGCCGCTAAGGACCCCCGATGCCCGACCCCCTCCACCCCTCGTCCCCCCTCCCGCCCCCACCCCCCACGCCTCCGCCCGCCAACACGCTCCCCCCGACGACCTCCTCGGGCCCCGCCCTCCCCCCGTCCGCTGCGGCGCACCCACCGACCAGCCCCGCACAACCCCCACTCCCTCCGCCCGCGGCCACCCCGCCCCCGCCGCCGCCCACCCCGGCGCTGGGGTCCCCGCAGCCTCCGCCCGAGTCCGGGCCGCCGCCAACCGCTGCGCAGCCGACACGGGACTCTCGGCCCGCCCCATCGGCTGCACCGGCACCGGCACCTGCCCCATCCCCGGCCCCTGCCCGGCACCTGCACCTGCCCCATCCTCGGTCCCTGCTCCCGCTCCTGCCCCCGCCCCACCGTCGGCCGCCGCTCCCGCCCCGGCCCCATCCCTGGCCGCTGCTCCGGACCCCGCCCTGGCCCCATTCCTGGCCCCGGCCCCCACTTCTGCTCCCGCCCCAACTCCGGCCACCGCTCCCGACTTGCCCCTGTCGGTGCCGACTGACCGGCTGGGTTCGCTGCGTCCGGAGGCTGCATCCGTGCCGTCGTCCCCGTCGTCTCCGTCGACGCCGTCCGTTCCCCTGCGGCCGTCACTCGCTCCGGCTGCGTCCGCTCCTCCGTCGCCGCGGCCCGCCGGTCCACGGCCGTCGGCGGATTCCTCGCCTGCCACCGCCCTGCCGCTGTCGGTGTCCACCGATGGGTCGGGTGCGCCTATTCCTCCGGCTGTTTCCGTGTCGTCTTCCGCGGTGTCCGTCGATCCGCCACGGTCCCCGCTCGCCGCAGCTGAGTCCGCGCCGCCGATCCCGGAGCCTGCCGCTTCGCTGCCCCTGCGCAGGGCGGCTGCGCCCGTTCCTCCGTCGCCGGTGCGCGCCGATCCGGTGGCATCGGCGGATTCTGCGCCTGCGCCCGCCCGGGCACTGTCGATGCCCGCCGCTCCGCCGGCGATGTCGGCGCCGTCCGTGGGTACGCCGCCCAGCGCAGGGCTCGGCACGGTCCCCTCCCCGGACGCCCCGGGCTCTTCCCCTGCTCCCGGGTACGGGCACACACCCTCCATGCCCGGCCCCCTCGCCTCCTCGCCCCTGCCGACTCCGCAGGAGACCGGGACCGGCGTCCCGGCCACCATCGGGGCCCCGCCGGCGGCCGCCCCGGGTTCGGCTGCTGCGGCCGGGCACCAGCCCTCGCTCCGTCCGACCGCCTCAACAGGGCTCTCGCAGCCGCCAACCCCCGCACCCGGGTCCCGCCCCGCGGCCGAGGGCGCGCAGCCGGCCCCCGCCGAGCCGATGCCGCCTGCGGTCTCGACCTCCGGCGCTGCGCCTACGTCGCTGACGGTCCCGGCCTACGGTGCCGCGCCAACGCTGCCGTCGCCGCCGGCCTCCGGCGTTGCTCCTGGGCCGCCCTCGACCGCGGACCTTGGCGGCGCGCCTACGCCACCGCTGGACGACCGTCCCTCTCCGCCCCTGGCGGCCTCCGCCGGGCATCTGTCGAGCCGGCCTGTGAAGCCTTTCCGGACCGAGTCGACGGCTCCCGGTCCGAGCCCGACACCGTCCTTGTCCGGGGCCCCGGGCGGTCCTGCTCCAGTCAGCGCCACATCGGCCGGGACGGCTGCGCCCGTGCGACCCGTCCCTTCCAGCACCTCCACCGCCTCGGAGGGCAGGCCGGCGCCGTCACCCTCCGGTCCTACGGCCCGACCTGAGCGGCCCACGTCTCCTCCGGCCCCGCCCGCCGCCACCGCGTGGCAGCCGCCGCCCGCTGCAGCGGAACGTTCTGCCCAGCCCGGGTTCGCTCCGGCTGGGCCCGGCGGGTCTTCCCCCGCCCTTACCGCTTGGCCGCCGCTGCTCCCTCCGGCGGACAGTGCCCCCCGGCCCGCCGCCGACCCGGCCGTGTCCGCCGGCTCCTCGCCCGCCAGCACCGCGTGGCCGCCGTTGGCCAGTGCCGTGGCGTGGCCCGGGGTACCGGCCACCGGTGAGGCCCCGGTCCGTGCCCCTTCGTCCGCGGCTGCGCGGTCGGCTTCCGGCGCTGCGGCCGACGCTGGTCAGGCAAGCTGGGCAGGGGAACGGCCGGCCGAGGGTTCCGCGGACGCCCCTGCCGGGCAGCCCGGGGCGGAGGCGCGGGGAGCGTCGCCCGGCTCGTCGGCCGACCCGGCGCCGCCCGGCCCGGGAAGTTCGGGCGGGCTGCCCTCGAGGGGACAGGCCGCGCCCAAGGGGCCTTCCGTGGAGGCCCCTTCGGGCTCACGCTCCACCGGCGAGCCCGTCACCGCCCCGGACGCGGTGGCTCCGCGACCCGGTGCGGCCGAACCGGGGGAGCGTGCCGCTGCGTCCGCCTCCACGGGGGACGGCTTCGCCGGTCCTGCCGGTGCGTTCCCGGGCATGCCGGCCCCCGGCATGCCCTGGCCGGCGGCCGGGCCACAGGCACCCGCCGCGGTGCCACGGCAGAAGGACGGCACCGTTCGCTCCCGCGCGGGAGCGGCCGACCTGTTGGACCACCCCGACCCCAGGGTCGCCGCCGAGGCCGCCTCGGTGGAGAACCTGTTGCGCTGCTGGGTCCGCGAGACCGGACTCGAACAGCCCGCCGGCCCCGTCCTGCGCATCCCCCTCCCCGCATCGGGCGCCGCCCTGCTCGTCGCCGTCCGCTACTGGTCCGCGGCCGGCTGGCACCGCTTCGGCCCGGCCCGCATCGAAGGTGTCCCCGCCGACGCCCCCGCCGTGGACGCGGTCACCCTCGCGGCGCTGATCTCCCGCGAGGGCCGTGGCCCCGGAACTGCCGCCCCCGGCGACGGCGGCCCAGCCGACCCCGGCGCCGCCGACCTCGTCGGCCGGGTCGCCGACTCGGTGCGCCGGACGGCCGAGTTCATCACCGACCGCCGCCAACGCCCGGCCGCACCCGCCCCCGTCGGCGCGGACCGGTTCCTCACCGCCGAACAGTCCCTCCTCCTCGGCCACCCGCTGCACCCGACCCCGAAGAGCCGCGAAGGGCTCTCCGAAGCCGAAGTGAGCCGCTACTCACCCGAACTCCACGGCTCCTTCCCCCTGCACTGGGTGGCGGTCGAACCCGCCGCCCTCGCCACCGACTCCGCCTGGACCGAACGCGGCCGACCGGTCCCCGCCGCCCGGCTGCTGGGCCGGCTCGCCCCCGGCCTGCCCGTACCCGACGGCGCCACCCCCCTTCCCCTTCACCCCTGGCAGGCCCGAGACCTGCTCCAGCGCCCCGCGGTCGCCGCCCTCCGCGACGCGGGACTCCTGCACGACCTGGGCCCGTACGGCGCTCCCTGGTATCCGACCTCCTCCATCCGCACCGTCCACCAGCCCGGCGCCCCCGCGATGCTCAAGCTGTCCTTGGGCCTGCGCATCACCAACTCCCGCCGTGAGAACCTCCGCAAGGAGCTCCACCGCGGCGTCGAGGTGCACCGGCTGCTCCGCACCGGGCTCGCCGAGCGGTGGCAAGCCGCCCACCCCGGCTTCGACATCGTCCGCGATCCCGCCTGGGTCGCCGTCGACACCCCGGACGGCGCACCCGTCCCCGGACTCGACGTCCTGCTGCGTCACAACCCCTTCCGACCGGGCGACGACGCCCTCTGCATCGCCGCACTCACCGCACCCCGCCCGTGGCCCGGACGGACCACGATGAGCTCCCGTCTCGCCGAGACCGTCGCGCGCCTCGCCGCCACCACCGGGCGGACGACCTCCGCCGTGGCCGCCGAGTGGTTCCTGCGCTACCTCGAACACGTCGTCCTGCCGGTCCTCGCCTTCGACGCGCTCGCCGGCATCGCCCTCGAAGCGCACCAGCAGAACACGCTGGTCCTCCTCGACCCGGCCGGCTGGCCGGTCGGCGGCCGCTACCGCGACAACCAGGGGTACTACTTCCGCGCCTCCCGCCGCGCGGAACTGGAGAGCCGGCTCCCCGGTATCGGCGCCAAAAGCGACACCTTCGTCTCCGACGCCGTCACCGACGAACGCTTCGCCTACTACCTCGGCATCAACAACGTGCTCGGTCTGATCGGGGCCTTCGGGTCCCAGCGGCTCGCCGACGAACGCGTCCTGCTGGCCGCCTTCCGCCGCTTCCTCGGCAAGGCCACGGGCCTCGGCTGCCCACTCCCCGAGAGGTTGCTCGACTCACCCACCCTGCGCTGCAAGGCGAATCTGCTCACGCGCCTCGGCGGCCTGGACGAGCTCGTCGGCCCGGTCGACACCCAGTCCGTCTACGTCACCATCACCAACCCCCTTCACGATTGACGCGTCAGCACAGAAACGGAGAAGAGCCCCCGATGCCCTCCACCGACTTCCACACCGGCGTGCTCCTCACCGATGTGCTCCCTACCGATGTGCTCCCTACCGATGTGCTCCGTACCGAGGCGCTCCGTACCGTCGCGCCGCGCCTCAGCGCGGAGTCGCTGCCCCGGCTCGCCGAGGCCGATCTCCTCGACTCCCCGGCAGCCTGGGGCGGTGTCACGACGCGGTCCGGGGTCTTCCGCCTCGAACCCGTACGGCTCGACCGCGACCTGGATCTGCTCGCCGGCTGGATGAACGACCCGCAGGTGGACGCCTACTGGGAACTCGCCGGGCCGGCCGCCGTCACCGCCGCCCACGTATGGGCACAACTGGACGGGAACAGCCGCAGCATCCCGTGCCTCGGCCTCCTCGACGGCACGCCGATGAGCTACTGGGAGATCTACCGGGCCGACCTCGATCCGCTCTCCGCGTACTACCCGGCGCGCCCACACGACGCGGGTATCCACCTGCTCATCGGAGACGGTACGAACCGCGGCCGGGGTCTGGGCACCGTGCTCCTGCGCACCGTCGCCGACCTGGTGCTCGACAACCGTCCCCGCTGCATGCGCGTCATCGCCGAACCCGACATCCGCAACACCCCCTCCGTATCAGCCTTCCTGAACTCCGGCTTCCGCTGCCCCACCGAGATCGAACTGCCGGGCAAACGAGCCGCCCTGATGATCCGCGAGCGGGCGCTGCGCAATCTCCTCTGAGTGCCGCCCCGCACTTCCCTTCCATCCGGACTGTTCCTGTCCGTCCCGGCTGTTCCGGTACATCCAGGCCGTTCCCCCCACATCCCTTCAGTTCCCGTACATCTCACCTCGAAAACTCTGCGCCACGCAGCAAAGTTCCCGATCCCGAGGAGTCCCGTGCAGAACTTCTCCGCAGCCCCCGACTCCCCAGGTCCGCACCTCCCGGACACGGTGCCCCTGTCGCCCCAGCACCCGTGCACACCGCCCGAACTGAACCGCCCGACCTGGGAGGGAGCCGCCCGCCGCCTGCTCGCCAAGATGCTCGGCGAGTTCGCGTACGAGGAGATCATCATCCCGGTCCCCGCCCCCGCCGCCTCCGGTGATGCCTGGACGCTGACCCTCGACGACGGGAGCAGCCTCGGCTTCCGGGCCCGCCGCCGCTCGTACGGCAGCTGGCACGTCGCACCCGACACGATCACCCTCGCCCCGCAGCCCGCCGAACCCGGCTCGCCGACCGCGTTCGGGGATCCGTACGCCTTCCTCATCCGCGCGCGCACGCTCCTCGGCATCGACGGCGCCACCCTCGGGCACCTCGTCCGCGAGCTCAGCGCCACCCTCGCGGCCGACGCCCGCATCGACCACACCGCGCTCACCGCGGACGTCCTCGCCGACCTCGACTACGCGTCCCTCGAAGGCCATCAGACCGGCCACCCCTGGCTCGTCCTCAACAAGGGGCGGATCGGACTCTCCGCCTCCGACACCGCCGCCTGGGCGCCCGAGGCCCGCACCGCCCAGCGCCTGCCCTGGCTCGCCGCGCACACCTCCCTCGCGCACTACCGGGGCACCGCCGGCCTGGAAGACCCCGCCCGGCTCTACTCCGCCGAGCTCGACCCCGTCACCCGCGCCCTCTTCGACCGGACCCTGCGCGAGCGCGGCCTCGACCCCCTCGGCTACCTCTACCTCCCCGTCCACCCCTGGCAGTGGGACGAGGTCCTCCTGCCCCTCTTCGCTCCGGCCCTCGCCGCGGGCACGCTGGTCCCGCTCCCCGCCGACCCGGACCTGCGCCTCCCGCAGCAGTCGATCCGCACCTTCCTCAACCTCACCCGCCCCGACCGCCACAGCGTCAAACTGCCGCTCTCCGTCTTCAACACGATGGTCTGGCGCGGCCTGCCCTCGGACCTGGCGCTCGCGGCGCCCGCCGTCACCGCCTGGATCCACTCCCTGCGCGACGGCGACCCCTTCCTCCGCGAGGAGTGCGGGGTGATCCTGCTCGGCGAGGTCGCCTCCGTCACGGTCCGCCACCCCGTCTACGACGCGCTCCCCGAGGTCCCGTACCAGTACAAGGAGCTCCTCGGCGCGATCTGGCGCGAGCCGCTGACCGGACACCTCGCGCCCGGCGAGCGGGCCCGCACCCTCTCCTCGCTCCTGCACACCGATCCCCGCGGCCGGTCCTTCACCGCCGAGCTCGTCGCCCGCTCCGGCCTGACCCCCACGGTCTGGCTCCAGCGGCTCTTCGCCGCGCTGCTGCCTCCGCTGCTCCGCTTCCTCTACCGCTACGGCACCGTGTTCTCCCCGCACGGCGAGAACGCCGTCGTGATCTTCGACGAGCACGACGCCCCGGTCCGGCTCGCGGTCAAGGACTTCGTGGACGACGTCAACATCTGCGCCGAACCGCTCCCCGAGCTGGCGGCCATGCCGGACGAGGTCCGTGCGGTCCTGCTCACCGAGCCCGCGGACTTCCTGCCCCAGTTCATCCACTCCGGGCTCTTCGTCGGCGTCTTCCGCTACCTCTCCGCCCTCTGCGAGGACCGGCTCGGGGTCCCGGAGGACACGTTCTGGTTCCTCGTGCGGGCGGAGATCCTCCGCCACCAGGCCCGCTTCCCGGAGCTCAAGGAGCGCTACGAGCTCTTCGACCTCCTCGGCGAACGCATCGGGAGGCTCTGCCTCAACCGGAACCGTCTCTACGAGGACGGCTACCGCGACCGGCCCGACCGCCCGAGCGCCGTCCGGTACGGGACCGTGCCGAACCCCCTGCACCGGTCATGACCGCTCGCCGGTGCGGTCACTGTCGGCGGGGCCCCGTAGGGTTGGCACTGCTATGACGAAGCCCTCCCTCCCCGACCTGCTGCACGCCGCCGTCTCCGCCGTCGGCGGCACGGAGCGCCCCGGCCAGGTGGCCATGGCCGAAGCCGTCGCCGAAGCGATCGACGACAACTCCCACCGCCTCATCCAGGCGGGTACCGGCACGGGTAAGTCCCTGGGCTACCTGGTGCCGGCCCTCGCGCACGGCGAGCGCGTGGTCGTGGCCACGGCGACGCTGGCCCTCCAGCGCCAGCTCGTCGAGCGCGACCTGCCCCGGACGGTGGAGGCGCTGCATCCGCAGCTCCGGCGCCGCCCGCAGTTCGCCATGCTCAAGGGCCGCTCCAACTACCTGTGCCTGCACCGCCTGCACGAGGGCGCCCCGCAGGACGAGGAAGAGGGCCTCTTCGACCAGTTCGAGGCGGCCACCCCGACCAGCAAGCTGGGGCAGGACCTGCTGCGGCTGCGTGACTGGGCGGACGAGACCGAGACGGGCGACCGCGACGACCTCACTCCGGGCGTCTCCGACAAGGCCTGGGCGCAGATCTCCGTCTCCTCGCGCGAATGTCTGGGCGCGACGAAGTGCGCGTACGGCGCGGAGTGCTTCGCCGAGGCCGCCCGCGAGCGGGCCAAGCTCGCGGACGTGGTCGTCACCAACCACGCACTCCTCGCCATCGACGCGATCGAGGGTGCACCGGTGCTCCCGCAGCACGAGGTGCTGATCGTCGACGAAGCCCACGAGCTGGTGTCCCGGGTCACCGGGGTCGCCACGGGAGAGCTCACCCCGGGCCAGGTCAACCGCGCCGTGAAGCGTGCGGCCAAGCTGGTCGACGAGAAGACCGCCGACTCCCTGCAGACCGCGTCCGAGACCTTCGAGCGGGTCATGGGGCTGGCCCTCCCCGGCCGGCTGGAGGAGATCCCCGAGGACCTCGGCTACGCGCTGATGGCACTGCGGGACGCCTCGCGCACCGTGATCTCGGCGATCGGCACCACGCGCGACAAGTCCGTCCACGACGAGGACGCCGTCCGCAAGCAGGCGCTCGCCGCGGTGGAGAGCGTGCACGGGGTGGCGGAGCGGATCGTGGCCGGCTCCGAGTACGACGTCGTCTGGTACGAACGCCACGACCGCTTCGGCGCCACCCTCCGGGTCGCTCCGCTCTCGGTGTCCGGTCTGCTGCGCGAGAAGCTGTTCGCGGAACGCTCGGTGGTCCTGACCTCCGCGACCCTCAAACTCGGCGGGGACTTCAACGGGGTCGCGGCGTCGATGGGCCTGTCACCGGAGGGCGTCGAGGGCGAGGACGTGCCGCAGTGGAGGGGCCTCGATGTCGGCTCGCCCTTCGACTATCCCAAGCAGGGCATCCTCTACGTCGCCAAGCACCTGGCCACCCCCGGCCGCGAGGGCACCCGCGGCGACATGATGGACGAGCTCGCGGAGCTGATCGAGGCGGCGGGCGGCCGCACCCTCGGACTGTTCTCGTCCATGCGCGGGGCGAAGGCCGCCGCCGAGGAACTGCGCGGCCGGCTCGACAACCCGATCCTGCTCCAGGGCGAGGAGACCCTCGGTGAGCTGATCAAGGCCTTCGCCGCCGATCCGAAGACCTGCCTGTTCGGGACCCTGTCGCTCTGGCAGGGCGTGGACGTGCCGGGCCCCAGCTGCCAGTTGGTGATCATGGACCGGATCCCGTTCCCGCGTCCCGACGACCCGCTGATGAGCGCCCGGCAGAAGGCGGTGGAGGAGCGCGGCGGAAACGGCTTCATGTCCGTCGCGGCGACGCACGCCGCGCTGCTCATGGCCCAGGGCGCCGGCCGTCTCGTACGGGCCACCGGAGACAAGGGCGTCGTAGCGGTCCTGGACCCCCGGCTGGCCACGGCCCGGTACGGGAGCTTCCTGCGGGCCACGCTGCCGGACTTCTGGTACACCACGGACCGCAATCAGGTCCGCCGCTCGCTCGCCGCGATCGACACGGCCGCCCAGGCCGAGAACACGTAGATCGAAGGCCGTCGAGCGAAGGCCGTCGATCGACGGTGGTCGAGACAAAGAACAGCTCCGGGACCGGCGCAGTAGGTCCCGGAGCTGGATGAGGGCGCCGGCGGTCAGAGCCGGCGCAGTACCGCCACGACCTTGCCGAGGATGGTGGCCTCGTCGCCGGGGATCGGCTGGTAGGCGGCGTTGTGCGGGAGCAGCCAGACATGGCCGTCCTCGCGCTTGAAGCGCTTGACCGTGGCCTCGCCGTCGAGCATGGCGGCGACGATGTCGCCGTTCTCCGCGACGGGCTGGCGGCGGACGGTGACCCAGTCGCCGTCACAGATCGCGGCCTCGACCATCGAGTCACCGACGACCTTGAGGCAGAACAGTTCGCCGTCGCCGACGAGCTGGCGGGGGAGGGGGAACACGTCCTCCACCGACTCCTCGGCGAGGATCGGGCCACCGGCCGCGATCCGGCCGACCAGGGGCACGTACGAGGCCGCGGGCTTGCCCGTGGTGTCCGTGGGCTGCGAGCTGGGCTGGTCGGAGCCGCGCACCTCGTACGCCCGGGGGCGGTGGGGGTCGCGGCGCAGGAAGCCCTTGCGCTCCAGGGCCATCAGCTGGTGCGCGACCGAAGAGGTGCTGGACAGGCCGACCGCCTGGCCGATCTCCCGCATCGACGGCGGGTAGCCGCGCCGCTGCACCGAGTCGCGAATGACCTCGATGACCCTCCGCTGCCGGTCCGTGAGCCCGGAGCTGTCGGCGCGGATGCCTGGAGGCCGCCCTGGCAGCGAGCGTGCGGGGCGCACGGGCTCCGCCTCCGGGTTCAGACTTGCGTCATTCATGGCATGCACCGGCTCAAGTCGGCTCTGGGAGCGGTTCTGGGCAGTGATGGTGGCACTGTCTGCGGTGGTGGTCACGTCGTCGGCCCCTCTCGAAATGTTCTCCCTAGCTGGACAACGGTAGTTGCTTTCGAAAGGTTGCGCCAAACACACGTTCGAGTGAAAAATCGGAGATCACCCACCGTGTTCACTTCGTGAGGTGTATATGCCGCCGCCGGGCCGTCCCGACCGAACGGGGGTTCGGCTGCGGAACCACTGCTTACGGTACCCTTCCGGGTCGGGTCGCCACCGTCCGGGTCTGCGCCCAGTCTGGCATCGCGAGGCCTGTCATCCGGCCATCGGACACGACGACACGCGGAGCGGTGTAAATCCACCGCAACCCAAGATCTAGTGGTTGGATGGGCGCGGCCGCCCAGAAGTTGTGGTCCTCGGTCTGCCGGGGCCCCCGACATCGCATATGCTTGTGGCTGCTTCGAGAGCCTCCTGCAGAGCTTCGACTCTGCCGTTCAGGGGTCTCTCGAGGTGATTCAGTCGTGCCAAGAGGAGGGTGAGGGAACCATGCACTGCCCCTTCTGCAGGCACCCCGACAGCCGTGTCGTCGACAGTCGCACCACCGACGACGGCACGTCGATCCGCCGGCGCCGCCAGTGCCCCGACTGCTCCCGTCGCTTCACGACGGTGGAGACGGCCTCGCTGATGGTGATCAAGCGCAGCGGGGTGACCGAACCCTTCAGCCGTACCAAGGTCATCTCCGGCGTGCGCAAGGCATGTCAGGGACGGCCGGTCACCGAGGACGCCCTCGCCAAACTCGGCCAGCGGGTCGAGGAGGCGCTGCGCGCCACCGGGAGTGCCGAGCTGACCACCCACGACGTGGGTCTGGCCATACTCGGCCCGTTGCAGGAGCTCGACCTGGTCGCGTACCTCCGGTTCGCGTCCGTTTACAAGGCGTTCGACACGCTCGAAGACTTTGAGACCGCCATCGCGGAACTCCGTGTGCCGCGGCCTCACCCCGAAGAGTGCGAGCCCGGTGGGACCGCTCCGGTCCCCGTGCCCGCCTCCGCCGCCGACTGACCGGACGGCCCGTTCCGCGCCGTGCGTGCGTCGTGGAACGGCCGGTGGGTCTGGCGAAGAAGACGTAGATACAAGACACACAGCACCGTGCAGCGGAATAGCGCTGGCACTTTAGGGCGTTTTGCCCGCATTGGGAGGAACGGCATGACAGAGACGGCGAGCAGCTCGGCACGAGGTTCCCGCGCCAAGGGCACCAAGACTGCCAAGAGCGGCCTGCGTATCGAGCGCATCCACACCACCCCGGGCGTGCACCCGTACGACGAGGTGACCTGGGCGCGCCGCGACGTCGTCATGACCAACTGGCGCGACGGCTCGGTCAACTTCGAGCAGTACGGCGTCGAGTTCCCCGACTTCTGGTCGGTGAACGCGGTCAACATCGTCACCAGCAAGTACTTCCGCGGCGCGGTCGGCAGCCCGCAGCGCGAGACCGGTCTGAAGCAGCTCATCGACCGGATCGTGAAGACGTACACGAAGGCCGGCGAGGACTTCGACTACTTCACGTCGCCCGCCGACGCGGAGATCTTCGAGCACGAGCTGACCTACGCGCTCCTGCACCAGATCTTCAGCTTCAACTCGCCGGTGTGGTTCAACGTCGGCACGCCCCAGCCGCAGCAGGTCTCCGCCTGCTTCATCCTGGCCGTCGACGACTCCATGGAGTCGATCCTCGACTGGTACAAGGAAGAGGGCATGATCTTCAAGGGCGGCTCCGGCGCCGGCCTGAACCTCTCCCGCATCCGCTCCTCCAAGGAGCTCCTCTCCTCCGGCGGCAACGCCTCCGGCCCGGTCTCCTTCATGCGCGGCGCCGACGCGTCCGCCGGAACGATCAAGTCGGGCGGCGCCACCCGCCGCGCGGCCAAGATGGTCGTCCTGGACGTGGACCACCCGGACGTCGAGGACTTCATCGCGACCAAGGTGAAGGAAGAGGAGAAGATCCGCGCCCTGCGCGACGCGGGCTTCGACATGGACCTGGGCGGCGACGACATCACGTCCGTCCAGTACCAGAACGCCAACAACTCCGTCCGCGTGAACGACGAGTTCATGACGGCCGTCGAGAACGGCACCGAGTTCGGCCTGCGGGCCCGCATGACCGGCGAGGTCATCGAGACGGTCGACGCCAAGTCGCTCTTCCGCAAGCTCGCCGAGGCGGCGTGGGCCTGTGCCGACCCGGGCATCCAGTACGACGGTGTGATCAACAACTGGCACACCTGCCCCGAGTCCGGCCGCATCACCGCGTCCAACCCGTGCAGCGAGTACATGCACCTGGACAACACGTCCTGCAACCTCGCCTCGCTGAACCTGATGAAGTTCCTCGACGACGACGGCAAGGGCAACCAGTCCTTCGACGCCGAGCGCTTCTCCAAGGTCGTCGAGCTGGTCATCACCGCGATGGACATCTCCATCTGCTTCGCGGACTTCCCGACGCAGAAGATCGGCGAGAACACCCGCGCCTTCCGCCAGCTGGGCATCGGCTACGCCAACCTCGGCGCCCTGCTGATGGCCACCGGCCACGCGTACGACTCCGACGGCGGCCGCACCCTCGCCGCGTCGATCACCTCGCTGATGACCGGTACCGCGTACAAGCGCTCCGCCGAGCTGGCCGCGATCGTCGGCCCCTACGACGGCTACGCCCGCAACGCCGAGTCGCACAAGCGCGTCATGAAGCAGCACGCCGACGCCAACGCCGTCGCGCCGCGCACCGACGACCTGGACAACGTCATCTGGGCCGCGGCCACCGAGGCCTGGCAGGACGTGATCCGCCTCGGCGAGAAGAACGGCTTCCGCAACTCGCAGGCCTCCGTCCTCGCGCCGACCGGCACCATCGGTCTCGCGATGTCCTGTGACACCACCGGTGTCGAGCCGGACCTGGCCCTGGTCAAGTTCAAGAAGCTCGTCGGCGGCGGCTCGATGCAGATCGTCAACGGCACCGTTCCGCAGGCCCTGCGCCGCATGGGGTACCAGGAAGAGCAGATCGAGGCGATCGTCGCCCACATCGCCGAGCACGGCGTGGTCGTCGACGCTCCGGGCCTGAAGCAGGAGCACTACTCGGTCTTCGACTGCGCGATGGGCGAGCGCTCCATCTCCGCGATGGGCCACGTGCGCATGATGGCCGCGATCCAGCCGTGGATCTCCGGCGCGATCTCGAAGACGGTCAACATGCCGGAGACGGCGACCGTCGAGGAGATCGAGGAGATCTACTTCGAGGCGTGGAAGCTGGGCGTCAAGGCGCTCGCGATCTACCGCGACAACTGCAAGGTCGGCCAGCCCCTCTCCGCGAAGAAGAAGGAAGAGGAGAAGGAGGAGGTCACCGCCAAGGCGGAGGACACCATCCGGACGGCCGTCGAGAAGGTCATCGAGTACCGCCCGGTCCGCAAGCGCCTCCCGAAGGGCCGCCCGGGGATCACCACCTCCTTCACGGTCGGTGGTGCCGAGGGCTACATGACCGCGAACTCCTACCCGGACGACGGTCTCGGCGAGGTCTTCCTGAAGATGTCCAAGCAGGGTTCGACCCTCGCGGGCATGATGGACGCCTTCTCGATCGCCGTCTCGGTCGGTCTGCAGTACGGCGTCCCGCTGGAGACGTACGTCGCGAAGTTCACGAACATGCGCTTCGAGCCGGCCGGCATGACGGACGACCCGGACGTGCGGATGGCGCAGTCGATCGTCGACTACATCTTCCGCCGCGTGGCGCTCGACTTCCTGCCCTTCGAGACCCGCTCGGCCCTCGGCATCCACTCCGCCGAGGAGCGTCAGCGCCACCTGGACACCGGTTCCTACGAGCCCCTCGACGAGGAGCTCGACACGGAGTCCCTGACCCAGGCGGCCCCGCTCGCCGCGGTCCAGACCGTCCCGGCCGTCAAGCCGGTCGCGGTCGTCCCGGTCCCGGCCCCCAAGACGGCGCACTCCAGCGCCGAACTGGTCGAGATGCAGCTCGGCGTCTCCGCCGACGCCCCGCTGTGCTTCTCCTGCGGTACGAAGATGCAGCGCGCCGGCTCCTGCTACATCTGCGAGGGCTGCGGCTCCACCAGCGGCTGCAGCTGACACCGGGTGTAGCCCGGACGGCTGGCTGAACAGCAGTGCGCGAAGGGACCGGCCGAAGGCCGGTCCCTTCGTCGTGCCCGGGGCGAAGCGGAACGCCCGCCCGTACAGGAGGCCGGGACGATGTCCGGATCTTTGTGGCTTCTGCCAGTGCGTCCCCCTCTGGGGATCCGTAGAGACTGCCAGTCACAGGCCGCGGCGCACTCCGGGGACGGGGGCCGCGGCGAGGCATGTCACACGGGGAGAACAGCACCATGGTGCAGCAGTACGACGAGATCGGCGAGGCGTTCGAAGGCTTCAAGGGCCTGCCGATAGTGAAGTACGGGGAGGTTCCCAGCTTCCTCGCCATGGTCGGGGACGTCCGCGGCAAGTCGGTCCTCGACCTGGCGTCCGGAACGGGCTTCTACAGCAGGGAGTTCAAGCGGCGCGGCGCCGCGGACGTGCTCGGAGTCGAGATCTCCGGTGAAATGGTCAACGTGGCGCGGGCGCTGGAGGAGCGCGATCCGCTGGGCGTGCGCTACGAAGTGGGCGATGTGGCCGGACTGCGCCCGCTCGGGCAGCCCTTCGACGTCGCGGTGGCGGTGCAGCTGCTCAACTACGCGGAGGACGTCGCCACCATCGAGCGGATGTGCCGCAATGTGCACCAGAACCTGGCGCCCGGCGCCGAGTTCTTCCTGTTCAACCAGTCGCCCGAGTACGACTTCGACGGGCCTTCCCTGGCCAAGTACGGCTTCACCACCGAGCTGACCGGCGAAGAGGTCGAAGCCGGACAGCGCGTGCGGACCACTGCGCTGCTCGAACCGCCGGTCACGATCTTCGGCGTCTTCCCGCGCCGCGAGGTCTACGAGAAGTGTCTGCGTGCGGCCGGCTTCAGCGACCTGACCTGGGTTCCGGTGGAGGTTTCCGAGGCCGGCCTGAAGGAGTTCGGCGAGGACTTCTGGGCGGACGCCCTCGGCAACCCGCCGCTGACGATGCTGCGCTGCCGGGCCTGACGGCGGGCGGCTGAAGGCAGCCGGCCGCCGGCTGAACGAGCGGGGACCGGCTGCAGGCCGGTCCCCGCTTCCGCTCTCAGTGGGGGAGGGGCCGGGCGGTGCCGGTTGGTGTGCGGCGCCGTCATGATGACCATGGTGCGGGGCGCCGCGACACGGCGCCCCTGAACATCGTGGCGCGTCGAGCGGGGGAAACATGTGGAACGGTGACGAGCTGGACCTGGACGCCTATCTGGCGAGGATCGGCTGGGACGGCGGGGAACTCCGGGCGGACCTGGCGACGTTGAAGGCAGTACACCGGGCCCACACCGGTGCGATCACCTTCGAGAGCCTGGACGTGCTGTTCGGCCGCCCTGTCGGGCTGGACGTCAAGGCGGTCGAGGACAAGCTCGTGCACGAGCGCCGCGGCGGCTACTGCTACGAGCAGAACACCCTCCTGGCCGCAGCCCTGCAGCGGATCGGCTTCGAGGTCTCCGGGCGCGGCGCCCGCAACCGCACACGGGGGGACTCCCTGCTCGCGGTGACGCACGCGGTCCTCGTCGTCACCGTCGAGGGGGAGCCGTGGCTCTGCGACGCCGGGTTCGGCTGGCAGGGCCCGCGCGAGCCCGTGCCCCTCGCGCGCCCCGGCGCCGAAGTGCGGCAGGGTGAATGGGCGTTCCGCGTCCGGGAGGAGGCGGACGGGGTCCTCGCGCTCTGCGCATGGCGCGAGGGCGTCTGGCGCGACCTGTACGCCTTCACCCCGCAGCCCTACCACCCCGTCGACTACGTGGTGCTGAACCACTACAGCTCCTCGCACCCCCGCTCCGCCTTCCTCGCCCGGGCCATCGTCCAGTACCCGGGCGACTCCGCCCGGCTGGCCCTCGTGGGGCGGGAGCTCTCCCGGCTGCTTCCCGACGGGCGGATCGAGCGGCGGGAGGTACCTGCCGAGGAACTGCTCGCCCTGCTCGGCCGGGAGTTCGGGCTTCGGCTGTCCGAGCGGGACGCGGACGAACTCCTGGGGTTGTACCGCGCCGAGGACTGACCCGGGCCCCGCCGGGCCCGTACGATGGCGCAGTGCTGGTCAAGTGGATTCGCTGCACGGTGACGGACCGACGCGGGTTCGAGCGCGGGCAGCGCAAATGGGCGGGACTGCCCGGCGAACCGGGATTCCGGGGGCAGGGCGGCGGCTGGAGCCGGGGCCGGCAGGGGGTGGCGCACGTCTTCACCTTCTGGGAGAGCCGTTCCTTCTACGACTCCTTCATGGCCCGCTCGCACGACCGGCTGGCCGCTTCGCAGAACGGGACCTACACCGACGCGCGGGTCACGCTCTTCGACCACCGCTTCGACGTGAAGACCGGGTTCGAGCCGCGGTTCACCGACGCCGACGTCGTCCGGGTCGCCCACACCAGGGTCCGGGAGGGGCGCGTGGACCACTTCGCGCTCATGCAGGAGAAGGTCTGGAACCCGGCCATGGCGGGCTCGCCCGGCATGGTCCGGGGCCTCTTC
Organism: Streptomyces sp. NPDC006450; assembly: GCF_040612195.1. Lineage (NCBI taxonomy): Bacteria > Bacillati > Actinomycetota > Actinomycetes > Kitasatosporales > Streptomycetaceae > Streptomyces > Streptomyces sp. NPDC006450. The sequence goes on from NZ_JBEXPT010000075.1 coordinate 28,416, forward strand.
GGCGAGGCTCCGGGCCGCGAGTTCCTGGTGCTGTCGATGTGGCACGCGGCGGCCGAACACGGCAAGTACCGGCAGGAACGCGTCGAACGGCTGTCGCTGCGCGCCCAGATCCAGGCCGACGTGGAGGCGCTCACCGGAGACGTCGTCGACCTCGAACCCTCCTGGACGGTGTGACGGCGGGAAGGCGGGACGCGTCCCGGGCGGGGCGGCGACCTGCCCGACGAGCTGACTGTATGGCCGCAGCCGGGCCCGACCGGCGAGCCCGGTCGGTGTGCCCGGCGATGGCCGAATAGGGTCGTGGAATGGTTCGACCACGGCGCATCGTCCTTGTCCGGCACGGGGAATCGGAGGGGAATGCCGATGACACGGTGTACGAGCGGGAGCCCGACCACGCCCTCCGGCTGACCCGCACCGGGCGCGAGCAGGCCGCGGAGGCCGGCGAACGCCTGCGCGAGCTCTTCGGGGACGAGCACGTCAGCGCGTACGTGTCCCCCTACCGCCGGACCCTGCAGACCTTCCGGGAGCTGCGCCTGGACCCGGCGCGCGTACGGATGCGCGAGGAGCCGAGGCTGCGCGAGCAGGACTGGGGGAACTGGCAGGAGCGGGAGGACGTACGACTGCAGAAGGCGTACCGGGACGCCTACGGGCACTTCTTCTACCGCTTCGCGCAGGGGGAGTCGGGCGCGGACGTGTACGACCGGGTCGGGGCCTTCCTGGAAAGCCTCTACCGCAGCTTCGAGGCGCCCGACCATCCGGAGAACGTGCTGCTCGTGACGCACGGCCTGACGATGAGGCTGTTCTGCATGCGCTGGTTCCACTGGTCCGTGGCCGAGTTCGAGGCCCTCTCCAACCCGGGCAACGGCGAATTCAGGATGCTCCTGCTGGGTCCCGACGGCCGGTACCGGATGGACCGCCCGTTTGAGCGGTGGACCACACCCGAGCCTTATGACCTGGAGGGCTAGAGTGACGCGCGATGACCGCTGACTTCTCTCCCGAAGGGCGCTACGCACGCGCCATGGCCAGCCTCCGCGGGCTGGCCCTGGGCGACGCACTGGGTTCCCAGTACTTCGTCCCCGTGAACTACCCGCTGCTCAAGCGGCGCGAACTGCCCGCCGGCAGCGATCCATGGCAATGGACCGACGACACCGAGATGGCCTGCTCGGTGGTGGCCGTGCTCGCCGGGCACGGCCGGGTGGACCAGGACGCGCTGGCCGCCTCCTTCGCCCACCACCACGACTTCGACCGCGGTTACGGTCCCGCCGTGAACCGGATGCTGCGCCTGATCCGCGAGGGTGCGGACTGGCGCACGCTGGCTGCGGAACTGTTCAACGGGCAGGGCTCCTGGGGCAACGGCGCGGCCATGCGGGTCGCCCCGCTGGGCGCCTGGTACGCCGACGACCCGGAGCAGGCCACGCACCAGGCGGAGATCTCCGCCTACACCACCCACCAGCACCGCGAAGCGGTGTGCGGCGCGATGGCCGTGGCCGCCGCGGCCGCGCTGGCGGCCGATCCGGCCGGGCCGCCGAAGGCCGCCGACCTGCTGGACGGCGTGATCGCGCTCGTCCCGCGCAGTGCGGTGGGCGCCGGGGTGCGACGGGCGCGCGACATGCTCGACTACGGCGACGCGACCACCGTCGCCGCCGTACTGGGCTGCGGGCGGCGCACCAGCGCACACGACACCGTGCCGTTCGCACTGTGGTCGGCGGCGCGGGGCCTGGACGACTACGAGCGGGCCTTCTGGACCACCGCCCAGGTGGGCGGAGACGTGGACACCACCTGCGCGATCGTCGGCGGCGTGCTGGGTGCACGCGGGGACGCGGTGTTGCCGCAGGCCTGGCTTGCTCGCACCGAGGCGCTGCCGGCCTGGCTGCCGGAGGCGGCGGGGTAGTGGGGTAGTGGGGTAGTGGGATAGGGGAGTGAAGGGGGCGGCGGCGGTCCGTGCCGGTCCGTGCCCCTCCGTTTGTCACGGTCCTGCCACAGGAATCTTTTGAGCCTGTTCAAAACTGCACATGCCCGGCCTACCCTGTCGGCTTCGCCACCCCCCGCCCGTCGGCCGGGGGTGGCCGGCAGGGGAGGGGAACCCGATGTCAGCAGAGAACGCAGGTGCGGAGAACGCCGGTGCGGAGAACGCCGAGACGCCGCCCGCAGCGCCGGCTCCCGCGCCGCCCGCTCCCGCGCCGCCCGCGCCGCCCGGCTGGGACCCCAAGGCCTGGGGGGCCCACCAGTTGCGCCAGGAGCGCGCCGCTTCCGGTGCCTGGTCGATGGCCCCGCTCGCCTGGGCCGAGGCCGCACGCCCGGCCGCCGTCGGACCGGTACCGGCCGTCGTGCTGGGCGCCGTGCTCGCCTCCGGCATCGCCGCTTCCCTGCTTCTCGGCGAGGGTCTGGGCCCGGGCCTGCTGCTCGCGGTGGTGCCTGCGCTGCTAGCCGCCCACACGGCCGCCCGGGCGGCGGGGCGCAGGCTGCGGCCGTGGACCGCGCTCTGGGCGCTCGGCTGCCTCGCGCTGCTCGCCGTGCCGGCCCTGCGCGCCTCCGCCTGGCCGGCCGTGACGGCCCTGCTCGCCGCCCTCCTGACGGGGGCCCTGGCCCTGCACGGCAGCCGCAGTTGGCCCGGCATCCTGCTCGGCCCGGTCGGCCTCCTGGACTCCGCCGTCCTCGGGGTGCGCTGGGTCTGGAGCGGCCTGCGCTCGCGCGGCGAGGGGCGCCGGGAGCGCTGGCTGCCGGTGGCGAAGGCCGTCGTGGTGGCGGCGGTCCTGCTGGCGCTCTTCGGCACCCTGTTCGCCTCCGCCGACGCCGCGTTCGCGGACCTGCTGAGCGGGCTGACCCCCGACATCAGCGGCACGGGCGGGCCGGTCCGCTTCCTGCTCTTCGTGCTGGGCCTCGTCGTCGCGATCGCCGTCGCCCGTGCGGCCGCCGCCCCCTCCCGCTGGGACCGCATCGAGGTGCGTCCGGGGAAGGCGCGCTCCCGGGTGGAGTGGGCCCTCCCGCTCATCGTGCTGAACCTGCTCTTCGCCGCCTTCAACGCCGTCCAGCTCGCCGTGCTCTTCGGTGGCTACCGCAAGGTCCTGGAGGCCACCGGCCTCACCTACGCCCAGTACGCGCGCCAGGGCTTCTGGCAGCTGCTCTGGGCCACCTTGCTGACCCTCGCCGTCATCGCCCTGGCCTTGCGCTGGGCCCCGCGCGACGGGGCCGGCGACCGGCGGCTGGTGCGCGTCGTGCTCGGCACCCTTTGCGTGCTGACCCTCGTGGTCGTCGCCTCCGCGCTCCGCCGCATGGACCTGTACGTGGACGCGTACGGCCTGACCAGGCTGCGGCTGTCGGTCGCCGGCGTGGAGCTGTGGCTCGGGCTGGTCCTCGTACTGATCATGGCCGGCGGGCTGTTCGGAGCGCGCTGGCTGCCGCGCGCGGTCGCGGGGAGCGCCGTGGCGGCCGTCCTGGCCTTCGGGCTGATGTCCCCGGACGGGGTGATCGCGGAGGGCAACGTCACGCGGTACGAGCGGGACGGCAAGATCGACCTGGCCTACTTCCAGTCCCTGTCGGCGGACGCGGTGCCCGCCCTGGACCGGCTGCCCGAGCCCCAGCGCTCCTGCGCCCTGCGCGGGATCGCCAGGGAGCTGGCGGCGGCGGGCCCGTCCCCCTGGTACGCGACGAGCCTGGGGGAGCGCCGGGCCAGGGAGATCCTGAGCGAGCGCGGGGTGAGCGCCCCGTACGAACAGTGCAAGAGCCTGGGGACCTTCGGGAGCCGGATCGAGCGCTAGGCCGAAGGAGACGGCCCAGGCCCGGCGCGGCCCCGAACTCGAACGGGCGATTCTCGACGCCGTGTTGAGGTGGCCGGGGCGCGGCGGGGAAGGGGCGGCGGCGCGGCGGGGAGGGGGTGGGGTGTGCAGGCGGCCCGGGGCGGCGTAACCTTGCTGGCGCCATGCCGTACGAAGCACCCACTCACACCGTCGAACGCTCCCTCCGGGCGACCACCGGCGCCAAGCTCATCGCCGGGGTCGACGAAGTCGGACGAGGGGCCTGGGCCGGTCCTGTCACCGTCTGCGCGGCGATCACCGGTCTGCGCAGGCCGCCCGCGGGACTCACCGACTCCAAACTGCTCACCCCAAAGCGCCGTGACGCGCTCGTCGGCGTCCTGGAGGACTGGGTCACCGCCTACGCCCTGGGCCACTCGTCCCCCGAGGAGATCGACGAACTCGGGATGACCGCCGCCCTGCGGCTCGCCGCGGTGCGCGCCCTGGAGGCGCTGCCCGTGCGGCCCGACGCGGTGATACTCGACGGCAAGCACGACTACCTCGGTGCGCCCTGGCAGGTCCGGACGGTGATCAAGGGTGACCAGTCCTGCGTCGCCGTCGCCGCGGCTTCGGTGATCGCCAAGGTCCGGCGCGACCGGATGATGGCCGAAATCGGTGAACAGGGCGGCGGAATCGAGGATTTCGCTTTTGCTGCCAACGCCGGATATCCCTCGCCCGTGCACCGGGCGGCACTGGAGGAGCAGGGTCCGACCGCGTACCACCGCCTCTCCTGGTCCTACCTCGACGCGCTGCCCCGCTGGAGCCACCTCAAGAAGGTGCGCCGCAGCGAGGAATCGATGGAGCTGGAAAACGGAGGCCAACTCGGCTTCGATTTCTGATCGCACGCACGTGCCACCAACCGGTACGTTTCGCACCGGTGTTTGATAGATGTCAGCTCATGCCTCTCACCCCCGCCCCCGAGGAGCCTCAGATTCACGAGAGTGCCCAGGGTCCCCGCGTCACGCCGGCCGCCGGCCGCAGCGCGCAGACCCCTCGCCCCGTACCCGGTCCCCGTCCCGCCCCCAGGCCCGCGCCGCCCGCACCGCGCAAGCCGCAGGCCGCCCGCGTCCCCGTAGCCGCCGCCGCACCCTCGGTCTCGGCATCCGTACCGCAGGTCCAGCTGATCCCGGCATCCGCCGAGGGCGCGCTGGACGCGGCCGAAGAGGCCGTGGACCTGCTGCTCGACACCGGGCGTGCGCCCGGTGACATCCTGGTGCTCACCACCGGCGACCCGCACCCGTGGGCCGCGCACGAGTTGTCCTTCGGCGAGGCCGCGTACTGGGCCCTGCACGACGCCCGGGACGACGTCTTCTACGCGGACGCGGCGCAGGTCCAGCGCGCCGCGGGCCGCCCCGTCGTGGTCTTCGCGGTCAACGGCGGACCGGTCGACGCGGCCGCCGGAGCCCTGCCGGTCGCGCTCGCGCGAGCCGGTGCGCTCCTGATCGTGTGCGGCGAGCCGCAGCAGATCAACTCCGTGCTGGGTGCGGGCGTCTGACGCCCCGTACTCCCGTACGGTCGAGGGGCGGGGCGGGCCGGTGGCCGGCCCTGCCGAAGTCCGAGGCCTGACCAGCCGTACGCCCGATTCCGGGTGTACGGCCTTTGGTCGTTCCCGGGTAGGGGGCCCTGCGCGCTCCGCGTCCGGCGGTGCGGCGTCGGCCGCGCGGCGGCGCGGGGCTCAGCGCGCGGCGGTGTGGCGCAGGGCCTCCGGGGCTCCGCCGCCGCGCAGGGCGAGCGGGGCG
>NZ_JBEXPT010000076.1:0-32464 GCF_040612195.1 Streptomyces sp. NPDC006450
CGGCCCGCGGCTGCCCGTATCGCCCTCACCGCCGCCGCCACCTGGGCCGTCGTGGGCGGCACCTCGCTGGGCCGGGAGGCCCGCGCCATCGGCGGAGCGCTCGCCGCCGGGGACGCCGAAGTGGCCCGCGAACGGCTCCCCCACCTGTGCGGACGCGACCCGCAGGCCCTGGACGAGCAGCAGATGGCCCGTGCGGTCGTCGAATCGGTCGCCGAGAACACCTCCGACGCCGTGGTCGGCGCCCTCGTGTGGGGCGCCGTCGCCGGCGTCCCCGGGCTGCTCGCCTTCCGCGCCGTGAACACCCTGGACGCGATGGTCGGCCACAAGTCCCCCCGCCACCTGCGTTACGGCTGGGCCTCGGCCCGGCTCGACGACGTGGCCGGCTGGCCGGGCGCCCGGCTGACGGCCCTGGCCGCCGTCCTGGCCGGACCCGACCGGCGGGGCGCCGTACGGGCCTGGCGCGCGGACGCCGCCAAGCACCCGAGCCCCAACGCGGGGCCCGTGGAGTCCTCCTTCGCCGGAGCCCTGGGCGTACGGCTGGGCGGGACCCTGGCGTACGCGGGCCGGGTCGAACACCGGGCCGTGCTCAACGGAGCGGCCGGGCGGCCCGTGGAGGTCGCCGACATCGAACGCGCGGTGCGGCTGTCGCGCCAGGTGACGTGGCTGGCGCTGGGTGCCTGTGTGGCCGCCCGGACGCTGGTCTCCCGTACGACGAAGAAGACGAGGAAGGGGCGACGCGCATGAACGGCGGCGCGAAGCGCGGCGGGGGTCTCCTCGTCGCCGGTACGACCTCGGACGCGGGCAAGAGCGTGGTCACGGCGGGCATCTGCCGGTGGCTGGCCCGGCAGGGCGTGAAGGTGGCCCCGTTCAAGGCGCAGAACATGTCGCTGAACTCCTTCGTGACGCGCGAGGGCGCCGAGATCGGCCGCGCGCAGGCCATGCAGGCCCAGGCCGCCCGCGTGGAGCCGACCGCACTGATGAACCCGGTGCTGCTCAAGCCCGGCAGCGACCGGAGCAGCCAGGTGGTGCTGCTGGGCAAGCCGGTGGGCGAGATGAGCGCGCGCGGCTACCACGGCGGCCGTCAGGAGCAGTTGCTCGGCATCGTCACGGACTGCCTGGAGCAGTTGCGGGGCACGTATGACGCCGTGATCTGCGAGGGGGCGGGCAGCCCGGCCGAGATCAACCTGCGCCGGACCGACATCGTGAACATGGGCATCGCGCGGGCCGCGCGGTTCCCGGTGGTCGTCGTCGGCGACATCGACCGGGGCGGGGTCTTCGCGTCCTTCTTCGGTACGACGGCCCTGCTCTCTCCGCAGGACCAGTCGCTGATCGCGGGCTACCTGGTCAACAAGTTCCGCGGTGACGTCACCCTGCTCGAACCGGGCATGGAGATGCTGCGCGGCCTGACCGGCCGGGCCACGTACGGCGTGCTCCCCTTCCAGCACGGGCTGGGCATCGACGAGGAGGACGGCCTGCGGGTCTCCCTGCGGGGTGCGGTACGGGAATCCGTGGTCGCCCCGCCCGTGGGCGAGGACGTGCTGCGGGTCGCGGTCTGCGCGGTGCCGCTGATGTCCAACTTCACGGACGTCGACGCGCTGGCGGCGGAGCCGGGCGTGGTCGTGCGGTTCGTGGACCGGGCCGAGGAACTGGCCGACGCGGACCTGGTCGTCGTCCCCGGCACCCGCGGCACGGTCAAGGCCCTGGCCTGGCTGCGCGAGCGGGGACTGGCGGACGCCCTGGCCCGGCGGGCCGCCGAGGGCCGACCGGTCCTGGGCATCTGCGGCGGGTTCCAGGTCCTGGGCGAACACATCGAGGACGAGGTCGAGTCGAAGGCCGGCTCCGTGCCGGGGCTCGGGCTGCTTCCCGTACGGGTCCGCTTCGAGCGGGAGAAGACCCTGGCCCGGCCCGTCGGTTCGGCGCTGGGCGAGCCGGTGGAGGGGTACGAGATCCACCACGGCGTGGCCGAAGTCCTCGGCGGCACCCCGTTCCTGGACGGATGCCGCGTCGGCGAGGTGTGGGGCACGCACTGGCACGGCTCGCTGGAGTCGGACGGCTTCCGCCGGGCGTTCCTCCGCGAGGTCGCCTCGGCGGCGGGGCGCCGCTTCGTCCCGGCGCCGGACACCTCGTTCGCCTCCCTGCGGGAGGAACAGCTGGACCTGCTCGGCGACCTGATCGAGGAACACGCGGACACGGACGCCCTGATGCGGCTCATCGAGGGTGGAGCCCCGTCGGGCCTGCCCTTCCTCCCGCCGGGCGCACCGTGAGCGGCGCAGCCCTGCAAGGGCCGTCGCCCACCCGCCGTCCGCCCCGAGAAGCGGCGCACCCGCAGCCCGGCCCCGCCGTCCACGCCCGCCCGCGCACACGCATCCGTACCCGCATCCAAGAAGGGGTCACCGCATGAGCACGCCCTACCCGTTCACCGCACTGGTCGGCCAGAGCGACCTGCGCCTCGCGCTGCTGCTCAACGCCGTGAGTCCCGCGGTCGGCGGTGTTCTCGTGCGCGGCGAGAAGGGGACCGCCAAGTCCACCGCCGTCCGCGCCCTGTCCACCCTGCTGCCGCAGGTGGACGTGGTCCCCGGCTGCCGGTTCAGCTGCGCGCCCACCGTCCCGGACCCCGCCTGCCCCGACGGCCCCCACGAGCCGGGACCGGCCGCCGCGCGGCCCGCCCGCATGGTGGAACTGCCCGTCGGCGCCTCCGAGGACCGGCTCGTCGGCGCCCTCGACATCGAACGCGCCCTCGCCGAAGGCGTGAAGGCCTTCGAGCCCGGCCTGCTGGCCGACGCGCACCGGGGGATCCTGTACGTCGACGAGGTCAACCTGCTCCACGACCACCTCATCGACCTGCTCCTCGACGCCGCCGCGATGGGCGCCTCCTACGTGGAGCGCGAGGGCGTGTCCGTCCGGCACGCCGCCCGCTTCCTCCTCGTCGGCACGATGAACCCCGAGGAGGGCGAACTCCGCCCGCAGCTCCTCGACCGGTTCGGGCTGACCGTCGAGGTCGCCGCCTCCCGGGAGCCGCTCCAGCGGGTCGAGGTCGTACGCCGCCGGCTCGCCTACGAGGACGACCCCGCGGCCTTCGCGGGCCGCTGGTCCGGGGACGAGGAGGAGGTGCGCTCCCGGGTGGTGGCCGCGCGGGCGCTGCTCCCGCAGGTGCGCCTCGGTGACACCTCGCTGCTGCAGATCGCCGCGACCTGCGCCGGCTTCGAGGTCGACGGCATGCGCGCCGACATCGTGATGGCCCGGACCGCGACCGCGCTCGCCGCCTGGGCCGGGCGGACCGAGGTGCGCAAGGAGGACGTCCGCCAGGCCGCCCTGCTGGCGCTCCCCCACCGGCGCCGCCGCAACCCCTTCGACGCGCCGGGTCTCGACGAGGAGATGCTGGACCGGATCCTCGACGGGTTCCCCGACGACGAGCCGGACCCCGAGCCCGAGCCCGAGCCGGAGGGGCCCGGCGAAGGGCCTGAGGACGGCGGCCCGGACGGCGGCGGCCCCGACGGCGGAGGCGGCGTACCCCCGCAGGGATCCGGACCGGACGACCCCGGGACCGGGACCGGGACCGAGCCCGATGCCCCGGCCGAGCCCGGGCAGCGGCCCGAGACGCAGCCCTCCGCCCAGGAGGGCGAGGCGGCGGACGGTCCGGCCGAGCAGGCACCCGTACGGGCAGCCGAGCCGTTCCGCACCAAGATGCTCAGCGTCCCGGGTCTCGGCGAGGGCGCGTCCGGCCGGCGCTCGCGCGCCCGGACCGCGCACGGCCGCACCACCGGCGCCCAGCGCCCCCGCGGCCAGTTGACCAAGCTGCACCTGGCGGCGACCGTCCACGCCGCCGCCCCGCACCAGAAGGCGCGCGGGCGCGCCGGGCGCGGGCTGGTCGTCCGCAAGGACGATCTGCGGCAGGCGACCCGTGAGGGCCGCGAGGGCAACCTCGTCCTGTTCCTCGTCGACGCCTCCGGCTCCATGGCCGCCCGGCAGCGCATGAGCGCGGTCAAGGGGGCGGTGCTGTCCCTGCTGCTCGACGCCTACCAGCGCCGGGACAAGGTCGGCCTGATCACCTTCCGCGGCTCCTCGGCCGAACTGGCCCTGCCGCCCACCTCCTCCGTCGACGCCGCCGCGGCCCGGCTGGAGAACCTGCCGACCGGCGGCCGGACCCCGCTCGGCGCCGGGCTGCTCAAGGCCCACGAAGTGCTGCGGATCGAAAGGCTGCGGGACCCTAGCCGGCGCCCGCTGCTCGTGGTCGTCACCGACGGGCGGGCCACCTCGGCCGGTTCGGTGGGCGGCGATCCCCGCGCCCTCTCGGCGCGCAGCGCCCGGCTGCTGGCGGCCGGCAATGTCGCCTCGGTGGTCGTGGACTGCGAGTCGGGGCCGGTCCGGCTCGGGCTGGCCGGCGTACTGGCCGCCGATCTGGGCGGCCTGGCCGTCACCCTCGACGGGCTGCGGGCCGATTCGCTCGCCGGGCTCGTGAAGAACGTACGTACCCCATCCCCGACCCTCAGGAGGGCCGCGTAATGCCGCAGGGACAGCCGTCCGTCGTTCCGGACGACGGACTCACGACGCGTCAGCGCCGCAACCGCCCGCTCGTCTTCGTCCACACCGGGCCGGGCAAGGGCAAGTCGACGGCGGCCTTCGGTCTGGCGCTGCGCGCCTGGAACCAGGGCTGGCCGATCGGGGTGTTCCAGTTCGTCAAGTCGGCGAAGTGGAAGGTCGGCGAGGAGAACGCGCTCAAGGTGCTCGGCGCCTCCGGCGAGGGCGGCTCCGTCGTCTGGCACAAGATGGGCGAGGGCTGGTCCTGGGTCCAGCGCGACGCGCAGCTCGACAACGAGCAGGCGGCCAAGGAGGGCTGGGAGCAGGTCAAGCGCGATCTGGCCGCCGAGACGCACAAGCTGTACGTGCTGGACGAGTTCGCGTACCCGATGCACTGGGGCTGGATCGACGTCGACGAGGTCGTCGAGGTGCTGCGCAACCGACCCGGCACCCAGCACGTGGTGATCACCGGGCGCAACGCACCCGAGAAGCTGGTGGAGTTCGCGGACCTCGTCACCGAGATGACCAAGGTCAAGCACCCGATGGACGCCGGCCAGAAGGGCCAGAAGGGCATCGAGTGGTGACCTCGTTCAACGTACCGAGACTGGTCATCGCCGCGCCCTCCTCCGGCAGCGGCAAGACCACCGTCGCGACGGGCCTGATGGCGGCCTTCTCGGAGCGCGGCCTCGCCGTGTCCCCGCACAAGGCCGGGCCGGACTACATCGACCCGGGCTACCACGCGCTGGCCACGGGCCGGCCGGGGCGCAACCTGGACGCCTTCATGTGCGGGCCGGACCTGGTGGCCCCGCTGTTCGCGCACGGGGCCGCCGGATGCGATCTGGCCGTCATCGAGGGCGTGATGGGGCTCTACGACGGAGCCGCGGGGCGGGGCGAACTCGCGTCGACGGCGCAGGTCGCGAAGCTGCTCGGGGCGCCGGTGGTGCTGGTGGTGGACGCGTCCTCGCAGTCGCGGTCGGTGGCGGCGCTGGTGCACGGCTTCGCCTCCTTCGACCCGCAGGTGCGCCTCGGCGGCGTGATCCTGAACAAGGTCGGCTCCGACCGGCACGAGGTGATGCTGCGGGAAGCCCTGGAGGAAGCGGGGATGCCGGTGCTCGGCGTCCTGCGGCGGGCTCCGCAGGTGGCCGCTCCCTCGCGGCACCTGGGGCTCGTGCCGGTCGCCGAGCGGCGCTCGGACGCGGTTGCCTCGGTCTCGGCCCTGGCCGACCAGGTCCGGGCCGGCTGCGACCTGGACGCGCTGATGGCCCTGGCCAGGACGGCCCCGCCGCTGTCCTGCGAAGCCTGGTCTCCGGACGAGGCTCTCCTTCCCCACCCCGTCCCTTCCCGGAACGGGGGCTCCGCACCGGACCCCGCGCTCCACACGCCGGCGAGGCCGGATCTTTCCGGGGGCCCTGTCGTCGCGGTCGCCGGAGGGGCCGCCTTCACGTTCTCGTACGCCGAGCACACCGAGCTGCTGCGCGCGGCAGGCGCGGAGGTGGTCACCTTCGATCCGCTGCGGGACGAGGCGCTGCCCGAGGGAACCACCGGCCTGGTGATCGGCGGCGGGTTCCCCGAGGTCTACGCACCCGAGCTGTCCGCGAACGAGCCCCTCCGCAAGGCCGTCGCCGCGTTCGCCGCGGCCGGCGGCCCGGTGGCCGCCGAGTGCGCGGGGCTCCTGTACCTGGCCCGTTCGCTGGACGGGAAGCCCATGTGCGGGGTGCTCGACGCCGACGCGCGGATGTCGGAGCGGCTCACGCTCGGCTACCGCGAGGCGGTCGCCGTCTCCGACAGCGTCCTCGCACCGGCCGGGACCCGGCTGCGCGGGCACGAGTTCCACCGGACGGTCATCGAGCCGGGCGCCGGCGCCGCGCCCGCGTGGGGCTTCACGCATCCGGAGCGCCGGGTCGAGGGCTTCGTGGCGGACGGTGTGCACGCGAGTTACCTGCACACGCACTGGACGGCGGAGCCCTCCGTGGCCCTGCGGTTCGCCGAGGCCGCGGCAGCGCATCGGTGAACGGCAGACGCACGGCGCCGTCACTCCGCCAGGCCCACGACCAGCCAGATCCCCGCAACCCCTCCCACGGTGCACATCAGGGTGGACAGCGCGGGGTGCTTGTGGTGGGCCTCGGGCAGGATCTCGGCGGCGGCCAGGTACAGCAGGACGCCGCCGAAGAAGCCGAGGTAGGCCCCGAGCGGTTCCTCCGGAATGGTGAACAGCAGAGTGGACGCGGCGCCCACGACGGGGGCCACCGCGTCCGCGAAGAGCATGAGCAGCGCCTTGCGGCGGGCGTTCCCGTACAGCCGGGTGAGGGTGTACGTGTTGAACCCGTCGGCGAAGTCATGGGTGATGACGGCCAGCGCCACGGCCACGCCCATGCCTCCGCCGACCTGGAACGCGGCGCCGAGGGCCACCCCGTCGGCGAGGCTGTGGCCGACCATGGCGGCGGCCGCCGCCAGGCCGACCTGGGGGACCCGCTCTGCGTGGTCCGGGGTCCCGTCACCGTTCACGCCCCCGTGGGAGGCCTGACGGACGGCCAGGACCCTTTCCCCGCAGTGCGCGGCGAGGAATCCGCCGACGAAGAGCAGCAGGGCCAGCGGAACTCCGAACACTTCGGCGCCGGCCGCGTGCATGGCCTCCGGGAGCAGGTCCAGGCCCACGACGCCGAGCATCAGCCCGCCGGCCAGGCCCAGCACGAGGTGGCGGCGGTCGGTGACGCGCTGCGCCGCCCATCCGCCTGCCAGGGTCATCAGGAACGCACCCAACGCCACGATCACGGCCATGTGCCCCTGCATACCGACTCCGCGCCGCCCGCGCACTTCCGCGCACGGGTGGCGGACCACGGAGGGTTGACGGGCCGGCCGCGCGCGGAGTCCCCGCGCACGCGGACGGCATCATGCACGAACACGATCCGCACCACGGACACGATCCGCACCACGAACACGACGACGGAGAACGGGTGAACCTGTTGGGCGAGTACGCGACACAACTGGTCGTCGGGGTCGGTGGCCGCGCGGGCGTGTCCGTGGCGGAGGTGTGCGCGCTGGTGGAAGAGACCCTGCGCGGCGCCGGGCTGGCGTCGGATTCGGTGACGGCCCTGGCCACGGTGGAGGCGAAGGTGCTGGAGGCGGGGATCGCGGGTGCGGCGGAACGTTTCGGCGTGCCCCTGCTGAGCTACCCCGCCGAGGTGCTGGCCGCGATCCCGGTGCCGCACCCCTCGGACGCCGCCCGTGAGGCCGCCGGCACCGCGTCGGTGGCGGAGGCCGCCGCGCTGGCCGGCGGCGGGGAACTCCTCGTACCCAAGCGGCGGTCGGTGGCGGCGACCTGCGCCGTCGCCACGGCCCACACGCACGACCTGCGCCACCACGGGGACGCCGAGGTCTCGGACGGGGGCGCGGGGCTGATCGATCTCGCGGTGAACGTACGGTCCCACACCCCGCCGCAGTGGCTGAAGGACCGGATCGCGGCTTCGCTCGACGTCCTGTCCGCGTACCCCGACGGCCGCCCCGCCCGCGCGGCCGTGGCCCTTCGCCACGGACTGCCGGTCGAACGGGTCCTGCTGACCGCGGGCGCCGCGGAGGCGTTCGTACTGATCGCGCGGGCGCTGGGCGCCGTACGGCCCGTGGTGGTTCATCCGCAGTTCACCGAGCCGGAGGCGGCCCTGCGCGACGCGGGACACCGGGTGGAGCGGGTGGTGCTGCGGGCCGCGGACGGCTTCCGGCTGGACCCGGCGGCGGTACCGGAGGAAGCCGACCTCGTGGTGGTCGGGAACCCGACCAACCCGACCTCGGTCCTGCACCCCGCGGCGACCCTGGCCGCGCTGGCCCGGCCCGGGCGGATCCTGGTGGTCGACGAGGCCTTCATGGACGCGGTCCCCGGCGAACGCGAGGCGCTGGCCGGGCGGACGGACATACCGGGCCTGGTGGTGCTGCGCAGCCTGACCAAGACCTGGGGCCTGGCAGGGCTGCGCATCGGTTACGTGCTGGCCGAGCCCGCGGTGATCGCGAAGCTGGCGGCGGCGCAGCCACTGTGGCCGGTGTCCACGCCCGCACTGGTGGCGGCCGAGGCGTGCGTCTCCCCCGCGGCGCTGGCCGAGGCGGAGGCCGCGGCCCGGCAGATCGCGGTGGACCGGGAGCACCTGCTCGCAGGCCTCGCGGAGTTCGAGGAGATCTCGGTGGCGGGGACGGCGGCGGGGCCGTTCGTGCTGATCCGGGTCGAGGGCGCGGCGCAGATCCGCACCCGGCTGCGCGCGCTGGGCTTCGCCGTGCGCCGCGGCGACACCTTCCCCGGACTGGACCGCTCCTGGCTGCGGCTGGCGGTCCGCGACCGCGCGACGACGGGCCGCCTCCTCCAGGCCCTCGACCTGGCCCTCGCGGGCACGCCGACCGCGCGCTGACCGTCCGCCGGCGCGATGCCGGCCCGGATGCCGGCCACGCCGGCCGTGTCACCCTGATGGCGCGTTTCCGCGGTTCGCGCTCGGCGGCGCCCCACTGGTGCGCGACTATTTCCGCAGGCAGCGACCATGCGACACCGGGGGACACGGATGAAGACAGTCGGCAGGATAGGCGCGGCCGTGGCCGGGCTGGCCGTGGTGGGAGGCGCCGCCTACGGCGTGACGCACCTGAACGTCGAGGACGGGGGCGCGTCGGCCGAACAGCATCTGGGGGCGAAGCCGGGGGCGGCGGCGAGTCCGGGCCGCGACGCCACGGCCGGAGCCACGGCCTCGGCCGTGCCCGGCGGGAAGCCCTTCACCCTCGTCGGCACCGGCGACATCATCCCGTACCCGTCGATCATCCAGCGGGCCGCCGCCGACTCGGCGGAGAAGGGCGGCCACGACTTCCGGAAGATACTCGCCGGGGTCAAACCCATCGTCTCCGCCGCCGACCTGGCGATATGCCACCACGAGATACCGTACGGCCGGCCCGGCGGCCCCTACACCGGATACCCGCTCTTCAAGGCCCCGCACCAACTGGCCGACGCCCTCAAGGACGCCGGCTACGACAGCTGCTCCACCGCCTCGAACCACACCCTGGACGACGGGTACGACGGCCTCGTCCGCGTCCTCGACCACCTCGACCGCGTCGGCATCCGCCACGTCGGCTCGGCCCGCGGCGCCGAGGAGGCCAAGGCCCCGGCCCTGCTCGAAGCCGGCGGGGCCAAGGTCGCGCAACTGGACTACACGTACGGGACGAACGGCATCCCGCTCCCCGCGGGCAAGCCCTGGGCCGTGAACCTGATCGACCCGGCGCGGATCATCTCCGACGCCCGCGCCGCGCGCGCGGCCGGCGCGAACGTCGTCGTCCTCAGCGTCCACTGGGGCTCCGAGTGGCAGACGGCGCCGGACGAGCAGCAACTGGACCTGGCCCAGGAGCTGACCGCCTCGCGCGGGGCGGACGGCCTCCCCGACATCGACCTGATCCTCGGCACCCACAACCACGTGCCGCAGCCCTACGAGAAGGTCAACGGCACCTGGGTGGTGTACGGCATGGGCGACCAGGTGGCCAGCTTCTACGAGGCCGAGAAGGCCCGCGGCAACATGTCCTCGGTACCCCGCTTCACCTTCGCCCCGGCGGCCGCGCATCCGGGCCGCTGGGAGGTCGTGAAGGCCGAGTACCTCACGCAGTTCTCGGACATGCGGCAGCCGTTCCGCGTCGTCTGCACCTCCTGCGAGGCCACCACCTCCTCCGCCGACGGCACGCACGCCGCCGCCGACCGCGAGGTGACGAAGGCCGTGATGTCACGTGGCGCCGGGGAGCAGGGACTGACGCGCGCGACGCGGTAGGTCCCGGCCCGACAGCCACGCCCCCAGGGCCTACGAGCCGCCGGCCCACGAAGCCCCGGCATACAAGGCCTGGCCTGCAGGACCCTGGCCTACGAGGCCCTGCCGCGCCGGGTCACGACCAGCGCGGCGGCGCCGAAGCCGAGCAGGAGCAGCGCACCGCCCGTCACGTACGGGGTGAGCGAGCCGCCTCCCGTCTCGGCGAGGTCGGGCTGGGTCCCGGTCCCCGTCTGGGGCTTGATGTCGGGCAGCTTCGTGGGACTGGGGGTGGGGCTCGGGGCGGGGGCGGCCGGGGACTCGCAGCGGGCCTCGGCGAGCACGATCTCCCCGTCGACCTGGGCGACGTTCAGATCGAGCGGGTTCACCGACACCTTGAGCCGCAGCGCGGCCGCGGCGGCCGTGGTGGAGGTGGTCTCCGCGGCGGAGAGCTCCAGGCTGACCAGGCCGACCTTGGGGACCTCGACCTTGGTGGGGCCGCCCGCAGAGAGGGTGACCTTCTTGCCCAGGACGGTCACGGTGCCCAGGACGTTGGAGGCGGCGACCGGCTTCTTGCCCGCTTCGCAGACGGCCTTGGAGCTGACCTTCTCCACCTCGATCAGCGACAGCAGGGGAAGGCCCGGTACGTGGATCCGGGCCTTGGCGAGGTTGGCCTCCGCCGCGGCCCGGGTGGAGTCGGCGGTGGCCTTGGAGGTGGCGACGTCGGCGCGCAGGATGCTCACCGGCTTCCCGCCCTCGACGCCGTCGAGGGTGACGGTCAGCGCCGTCTTCGCCGCGTCCGCCGGGGCGCTGACCTCGTTGAGGGTCGCCTTCAGCGGGACGTGCACGGTCTTGTTGAGCAGGCCGACGTCCAGCGTGGTGCGCAGGACGACGGCGCCGGCCTTGCCCTTCCCCGGGTGGGATCCGGTGGAGCCGGCGGAGCCGGTGGCGAAGGCGGGCGGGGCGGTGAGCAGGGCAACCGCTCCCGTGGCGACGAGCGCGGCCACGGGCGTGCGGAAGGTGTTGCTGTTCAAGGTGGTGGAACCCCCAGGGAGATGGGAGCCGTCGCGCCGCCAATGGGGGACATTGCGCGCGCCGACGGCCTCGACCCCGGAATCTTTACGCACTGAGAGTGAACGGGGGTGAACCCGGCGTGAGTTCACCCCAAAGGGTGGTTTCCAGGCATAGGTTCGAATTGCTACGCCCCATCCGGAACGGGAGTTCCCTCTCATCCCGGGAATCTTGGCCGCCGGGCCCCGCGCCGGACGTACACAACGACCGGACGGCCGCCGGCGTCACGCCCCGTCAACTCCCGCGCCCCGCGCCCCCACGCCCCTGCGACCCCGCACTCCTGGACCTTCGGCCCCGAGCCCCTGCGATCCTGCGGCCCCGACCCCCTGGGACGCTCAGGCCACCACCGTGCCGTTCACCACCACCCGCAGCGGGTCCGCCAGCGCCCGTACGTCGGCCCGCGGATCTGCCTCGTAGACCACCAGGTCGGCCGGCGCACCCTCGGTCAGGCCGGGCCTGCCGAGCCACTCGCGCGCGCCCCAGGCCGTCGCCGAGAGGGCCTGCAGCGGCGGGATCCCGGCCTTGACGAGCTCGCCGACCTCGGCCGCGACGAGGCCGTGCGGCAGGGAACCCCCCGCGTCCGTGCCGACGTAGACCCCGATGCCTGCGTCGAAGGCGGAGCGGACGGTGTCGTAGCGCCGCTCGTGCAGCCGACGCATGTGCGCCGACCACCGCGGGAACTTCGCCTCGCCGCCCGCGGCCATCTTCGGGAAGGTCGCGATGTTCACGAGGGTCGGGACGATGGCCACCCCGCGCTCCGCGAACAGCGGGATGGTGTCCTCGGTCAGCCCCGTGGCGTGCTCGATGCAGTCGATGCCCGCCTCGACGAGGTCCCGCAGGGAGTCCTCGGCGAAGCAGTGCGCGGTGACGCGCGCCCCGAGCCGGTGGGCCTCGGCGATGGCGGCCTCGACCTCCGTGCGCGGCCAGCAGGCGGTCAGGTCCCCGGCCTCGCGGTCGATCCAGTCCCCGACCAGCTTGACCCAGCCGTCGCCGCGCCGCGCCTCGCGGCCGACGTACTCGACGAGGTCGTCGGGCTCGATCTCGTGGGCGAAGTTGCGGATGTAGCGGCGGGTGCGGGCGATGTGGCGGCCCGCCCGGATGATCTTCGGCAGGTCCTCGCGGTCGTCGATCCAGCGCGTGTCGGACGGGGATCCGGCATCGCGGATGAGGAGGGTGCCGGCGTCCCGGTCGGTCAGGGCCTGCCGTTCGGCGGTGTCCGCGTCCACCGGCCCGTGGGCGTCGAGCCCCACGTGGCAGTGCGCGTCGACCAGCCCGGGCAGCACCCACCCGGTGACCTCGGTGACCTCCCGGGCACCGCGCGGACGCTCGTAGGAGATCCGTCCGCCCACCACCCAGAGCTCGTCGCGGACCTCCTCGGGCCCGACCAGTACCCGCCCCTTGACGTGCAGCAGCCCCGAACCCGCGCTGCCACCGTTGACCTCGTCGCTCATGGCGGCACTCTATGCGCGGGCTCGGTAGGCTCTCCAGATCGGTCCGGACTTTTCCGGACGAACGATCCCAGACCGAGAGAACGAAGAGAGCGGCGCCGTGACCCACCCCCTCCTGGACCTCCCGCCCCTGACCGCCGCGCGCTTCGCGTCGATCGAGCGGGGGGTCGCGGAGCTGCTCGGGACCCGGGCCGACGTGGTGATCACCCAGGGCGAGGCGCTGCTGCCGCTGGAGGGATGCATCCGGTCGGGCGCGCGGCCCGGTTCGACCGCGCTGAACGTGGTGACCGGCCCCTACGGGACCACCTTCGGCACCTGGCTGCGCGACTGCGGGGCGGGCGTCGTGGACCTGGAGGTCCCCTTCGACACGGCCGTGTCCGCCGCCGAGGTGGACCGGGCCCTGTCGGAGCACCCGGAGATCGACTTCGTCTCCCTGGTCCATGCGGAGGCGGCCACCGGGAACACCAACCCGGTGGCGGAGATCGGCGAGGTCGTACGGGCCCACGGTGCGCTGTTCATGCTGGACGCGGTGGCCTCGGTGGGCGCGGAGCCGCTGCTGCCGGACGCGTGGGGCGTGGACCTGTGCGTGATCGGCGCACAGAAGGCGATGGCTGGACCGGCGGGGGTCTCGGCGGTATCGGTCTCCGACCGGGCGTGGGCCCGCTTCGCGGAGAACGCCGCGGCGCCGCGCCGCTCCTACCTCTCCCTGCTGGACTGGAAGGAGCGCTGGATCGACGGCGGGCGCTCGGCGCTGCCGCACGCTCCGGCGCAGCTGGAGATGCTGGCCCTGGAGGCCTGCCTGGACCGGATCGCGGCCGAAGGCCTGCCGGCGGTGACGGCCCGCCACGCGGCCGCGGCCGCGGCGACCCGCGCGGGCGCGGTGGCGCTGGGCATCGGCCCGTACGTCGGCCGGGTCGCGGCGGCGGCCCCGGTGGCCACCACCCTGCGGGTCCCGGAGGCCTCCCTCGTGGTGGCGAAGGCCCTGGCGGCGGATCCGGCGGCCCCGCTCGCGGCGGGCGGCGGCGCGCTGGCCGGGGAGATGGTCCGGGTCAACCACTACGGCACGGCGGCCTCCCTGGACACCGTCGGCTCCGCTCTGACGGCCCTGGCCGCCGCCCTGTCGGCGGACCCGGCCGGGGCGCTCGCGGCGGCGGGCTCGGCCTGGTCGGCGGCCCTGCCCTCCGCCTGATCCGGTCAGCCCTCCAGGAGGTTCAGCAGCCGGTCCACGTCCGCCTCGGTGTTGTAGAGGTGGAAGGAGGCCCGCAGGTTGCCGGCGCGGGCGGACGTGACCACGCCGGCGGCGAGCAGGCCGCCCTGGCGGTCGGCCAGGCCCGGGACCGAGACGATCGGGGCGTTGCCCGGGACGGGCTCGTGGCCCAGGCGGGCGAGGCCGGCGCGGTAGCGGGCGGCCAGGGCGGTGTCGTGGGCGTGCACCGCGTCGATGCCGATCCGCTCCAGCAGGGCCAGCGCGGGCTCGGCGGCGTGGTAGCCGAGGAAGGCCGGGGACTCGTCGAAGCGCCGGGCCCCGCGGGCCAGTCGGGCGAGCGGGCCGTAGATGTGGTCCCACATGGACTCGGCCGCCACCCAGCCGGCGTGCAGCGGGGTCAGGGTGCGCTGGGCCTCCTCCGAGACGGTGAGGTAGGAGACCCCGCGCGCGGCGAGCAGCCACTTGTACCCACCGGTGACCGTGTACTCGTACGGGCTCGCGTCGAAGGGCAGGCAGCCGGCCGCCTGCGTGGCGTCGACCAGCATCCGCGCCCCGTGCGCGGCGGTCGCGGCGCGTACGGCCGCCAGGTCCGCCGTACGGCCGTCCGCGGACTGCACGGCGCTCAGCGCGACCAGTGCGGTGCCCGGGCCGACGGCCTCGGCGAGGGATTCCAGCGGCGCGAAGCGGACCTTGAGGTCGTCACGCACCATGAAGGGGTTGATGACCGAGGCGAAGTCGCCCTCGGGGCAAAGGACTTCCGATCCGGCCGGGAGCCCCGCGGAGACCAGGCCGACGTGGGTGGAGACGGCCGAGCCGACGGCCACGCGCTCCGGGGCCACTCCGACGAGGCGGGCGAACGCCTCCCGGACCCGCTCGACGCGGTCGAAGTCGCCGAAGCCGGCCGGGATTCCGGCCCCGGCCGCCTCGGCCAGCTCGTGTACCGCGGCGACGGAGGCACGCGGGAGGACCCCGCAGTTGGCGGTGTTGAGGTAGGTGGTGGAGTGCGCGAACTCGCCGCGGACGGCTTCGGGCAGAAGGAGATCCATGACCTTCACTCTGCGCCAGGAGCAACCCAAAGTCTATTGACGGTAATAACGCACCCCACCAAAGAGTTACTTATATGTGGCTCAGGGCTGCGGCACGGCGCAGGCGCCGTCGGGCTCGCACGCCTCGCCCTCGGCAGCGGCGGGCGCGAGGACCTCGCGGCCGGCCCAGGCCTGCTCCAGCGCCTGCGTGAACACCTCGGCGGGCTGGCCCCCCGAGATCCCGAAGCGGCGGTCGAGCACGAAGAACGGCACGGCGTTCGCGCCCAGCTCGGACGCCTCGCGCTCGTCGGCCCGCACCTCGGCGGCGTACGCCGACGCGTCGCCCAGCACCGCGCGGGCCTCCCCCTCGTCCAGCCCGGCCTCGACCGCGAGGGCCACCAGGACCTCGGGGTCGAAGACGGAGCGCTCCTCGCCGAAGTTGGCGCGGTACGCGAGGTCGAGCAGCTCCTCCTGGCGGCCGCGGTCGGCGGCCAGGTGCAGCAGGCGGTGGATGTCGAAGGTGTTGCCGTGGTCACGGCCCTCGGTGCGGTACGTCAGCCCCTCGGCGCGGGCGCTCGCGGCGACGTGCTCCTCCATGCCGCGGGCCTCGTCGAGGGTGCGGCCGTACTTCTTGGCCAGCATCTCCACGACGGGCGCCACCTGGCCCTTGGGGCCGTTCGGGTCGAGCTCGAAGGAGCGGTAGACGACCTCGACCTCGTCGCGGTGGGCGAACTCGGCCAGCCCCTTGGTGAAACGGGCCTTGCCGATGTAGCACCACGGGCAGGCGATGTCGCTCCAGATCTCGACGCGCATGTTCCTTCTTCTCTCCACGGAGTCAACTGTTCCGCGTTCAACCATCCCCGGCCGCGTCTCATTCCCCGGACGGGTCAGCCCCCGGACAGGTCAACCCCCGGACGGGTCCCCGGCCGTGTCCACCGTGAGCCACAGGATGCGGTGGGAGCCCGTGGTCCGGGCGCCTACCGGGTCCGGATGCCAGCCGTGGGCGGCGTAGAAGGCCTGGGCGCGGAGGTTGTGCTCGTAGACCTCCAGCCGGACCTTGCGGACGCCCGCCCGGCGCCAGACGTCGACGCAGGCGGCGTGCAGGGCCGCTCCGGTGCCGCGGCGCCAGTGAACGGGGTCCACGTGCAGCTGCGTGAGGGTGGTCTCGCCGTCGGCGGTGCGGAAGGCCGCCACCCCGGTGACTTCGCCACCGCTCTCGGCGCAGAGCACCCCGCCGTCGGCCGCGTCCCGGGCCACCGCAAGGGACCAGCCCTCACGGGTGCGCGCCAGTTCGGCGGCGCCGCCGTAGGCCTCCTCGGCTATCCGGCCCCGGTAGTAGGTGGCGCGGGCCCGGGTGTGGAGGGCGGCGATGGCGTCGAGGTCTTCGGGCTGCGCGGTCCTGATCATGGGAAGGAGAACGCGCCGTGAGCCCCGCCGGTTCCCGGCACGGGCTACTTCTTGAGCCAGGCCTGCATCATCTTCTGGGCCACCGGGGCGGCCAGCTTGCCGCCGCCGATCTCGGAGCGGTCCGTGTCCGAGTTCTCGATCACGACGGTGACCGCGATCTGCTTGCCGTTCATCTTTCCGTACGTGGTGTACCAGGCCAGCGGCGGCAGGCTGTTGTTCACGCCGCGCTGGGCCGTACCGGTCTTGGCGCCCGACTCGACGCCCGGGATCTGCACGTTCTTTCCGCCGCCCTCGGTGGCGACGGTCCTCATGGCGTCCTGGACCATCGAGGCAGTCTTCGCGCTCATCACCTGCTCGGACTTCGGGTTCTTGAAGCTCTCCAGCACGTTGCCGTTGGAGTCGGTGACCTCGGAGACCTGGTGCGGGGAGACCAGCTTGCCGCCGTTCTCGATCGCGGCCGTCACCATCGCCATCTGCAGCGGGGTGGCCTGGACGTCGAACTGGCCGATGCCGGTCTGCGCGACCTGGTCGACCGACATCTTCTTCGTCGGGTACTTGCTGGGCGGGCTGGTCCAGACGGGGGTCTTCTGCACCACGTTGAAGCCGAGCTTCTCCGCCGTGGCGCGCATCTTGTCCTGGCCGAGCTTGTGGGCGAACTCCGCGAAGACGTTGTTGCAGGACAGCTTCAGCGCGGTCCGGGGGGACACGTTGTTGCAGAGCGAGTCGTCCACCTCGCTGCGCAGCTTGGTCCGCGTCCCGGGGATTGTGTAGTCGCCGGGGATCCCGGTCGGCGTGTCGATGTTCGTGACGAGGCCGTTCTCGATGGCCGCCGCCAGGGTGACCAGCTTGAAGGTGGAGCCCGGCGCCTGCGGCTTGCGCAGTGCGGTGTTCTCCATCGCCTTGCCCTGGTCGGCGCCGAGCGCCTCCCAGGCCTTCTGCTCCGCCCCGCCCGCGCCGGCGATGCTGCCGGGGTCGAAGGACGGGTTGTTCACGATGGCCAGGATCTCGCCCGTCGCCGGGTCGATCGCCACGGCCGAGCCCTGCTTGCCCTGGAGCGCGTCGTAGCCGGCCTTCTGGACGTCCTTGTCGATCGTGGTCAGGACGTTGCCCGGGGCGGCCCGCTTGTTGGTGAGCGTGTCCATGATCGTCTTGAGCCGGTTGTCGGTGCCGTTGAGGATGTTCTTGTAGACGCCCTCCAGCATGCTCGACCCGAAGGCCTGGGAGCTGTAGCCGGTGATCGGCGCGTACAGCGGCCCGTCCGTGTAGGTCCGCTTGTACCGGAAGTCCTTGCCGCCCGTGTCCGTGGACCCGGTGATCGCCTCCCCGCCCACGATGATGTTCCCCAACGGGTTCTCGTACTTCCCGATGAGGTTGCGCCGGTTGTTGGTGTCGTCTGCGAGGGCCTGGCCTTGATATGCCTGCACCCAGGTGACCCGCACCAAAAGGGCCAGCACCAGAAGCAGACAGAAGACCGACGCACGCCTGATCGTCTTGTTCATCCCCCAGAAGGACGCCCCACCCGCCCCAGCCGTTCCGCTCTGCCCCGATTGTGGCGGAGTTCTCAGCCTTTCTTCATGAGGAAGCCGCCCTCGTACGCCGCGATGACCGCCTGGGTCCGGTCCCGGGAGCCGGTCTTCGCCAGGACCGCGGCCACGTGCGTCTTGACCGTCTGCGGGCCGACCCCGAGCCGCTCGCTCACCTCGTGGTTGGAGAGCCCGGTGGCCATCAGCCGCAGGACGTCGGCCTCCCGGTCCGTGAGCCGGGCGACCCAGGGCGCGGCGGCCCGGCCGGCTGCGGGCGGGGTGTGGGCGGCGGCCAGGGAGCGGACGGCCGCCGGGAAGAGCAGGGAGTCCCCTCGGGCCACGAGCCGGACCGCGGCGGTCAGCTCGTCGGGGTCGGCCCGCTTGAGGAGGAAACCGGCGGCTCCCGCGCGCAGCGCGTCGTACACGTAGGCGTCGTTCTCGAAGGTGGTGACCACCACGATCCGGGGCGGGTCGGCCATGGTGGCGAGGATCCGCTCGGTGGCCCGGATGCCGTCGATCTCCGGCATCCGCACGTCCATCAGCACCACGTCGGGGGCGAGTGCCCGGACCACGGCCACGGCCTCGGCTCCGGTGGCCGCCTCCCCGACGACCTCCAGGTCGGGCTCGGCGTCGAGGATGACCCGCAGGGCGGTACGGACCATCCGCTCGTCGTCGGCCACGACCACGCGCAGCGGTGGGCGGGCCGCCGGGGGTGTCGGGGGCGCCGGGGGTGTCGAGCGCATCGGGGGTGTCGAGGGCATCGGGGGTGTCGAGGGCATCGGGGGTGTCGAGGGCATCGGCGTCATCGGGGGCCCTCGCGGAGCGGGAGGACGGCACGCAGTCGCCACCGGCCCTCGTACGGACCGGCTTCGACCCGCCCTCCGAGCAGCGAGGCCCGCTCGGCGGCGCCGTGCAGCCCCCGGCCCCCGGTGATGCGGGCCCCGGGAGCGGCCGCCGGATCGTTCGTCATGGTGATCTCCAGTTCCTCGTATCCACCGCGCTCCCCGTCTCCACCGTGTTCTTCGTGTCCACCGTGTTCTTCGTGTCCACCGCGTTCCCCGCGCCCACCGGATTGCTCCCGTCCACCGGATTGCTCGCGGCCACCGGATTGCTCGCGGCCACCGGGCTTCCCGTGTCCGCCTCGCACCCGTACGCGGATCCGCAGGTCGACCGGGCCCGTCCCGTGCCGCAGCGCGTTGCTCAGCCCCTCCTGCACGATCCGGTACGCCTCCCGGGAGGTGATCGCCGGAAGCCACTCCCAGTCACCGGCCGGTCCTGGGTCCTGGCGGGCGGTGATCGCGGTCCCGGAGGCCCGGCTGCGGGACAGCAGTCCGTCGAGGTCGGCGGCGAGCGTCGGAGCGGTGGGCAGCCCGGTACCCCCGGTGCCCGCTCCGTCGCCCTCGCGCAGCAGGCCGAGCACGGCGTCCAGCTCCCCCACCGTGCGCCGGGTGGTGTCCTCGATCGCGGCCAGCGCCTCCCGTACGAAGCCGGGGTCGCTGTCGAGCACCCGCCGGGCGGCGCTCGCCTGAAGGGTGACCGCGCTCAGCGCGTGCCCGACGGCGTCGTGCAGTTCCCGGGCCAGCCGGTTGCGGACCGCCAGATCCGCGGCGCGCTCCTCCGCGGCCGCCAGCCGGTCCGCCGCCGTCGGCCCGAGCAGTACGGGCGCCAGCCGGGCCAGCAGCGCCCCCGCCCCGGCGGCGCACAGGACCAGCCCGGCCAGCAGCCCGATCCCGAGTACGGGGGCCACGTACGGCTGAGCCGGCACACCCCACCAGCCGAGCTCGACCGGCAGTTCCCGCAGCGCGCTCACGAACGGCAGGGCGAGCAGCACCACCGCCATGGGCGGTACCGCGAGGCTCATCCCGCTGACCAGTGCGCCGACCCCCAGGTGCAGGGTCCACCAGGCCGAGGCCCGCCCCCGGGCCGCCCAGGTCCGGGCGGCCCCTTCGGCGAACCGCTCCCCCGGCACCCCGCACAGGGACCGCGCCGCGGCCACCGACATCGGCCGGACCAGTGCGGACAGCCCGGTCGCGGCGACGAGCGGCAGGGAGACGGCGTAGGCGGCGATGCTGAGCGGCAGCGAGTTGAGCGCGTTGACCCCGCCCACGACGGCACCGACCGCCACCTGCGTCAGCAGGAAGTAGGGCATCAGCAAGGCCCCGCCGAGTATCTGGTGCACCCAGCGCAGCCGCGCCCGCGGCCCCAGCAGCCTCCCCACGGCGGCTCTTTCAGGCCGCTCGGCGCATGGCGAGGAACCGCGCCATGACGCTGACCGCGAGGAGGCCGATGATCATCTGGCCAGCGTAGATCAGATAGGTCGCGGTGGTCGTCCGTTCGCCCGGGCCGGACTCCCCGCCCGCCACCGCGAGCATCATCCACAGGCCCCAGCACAGGGTCGCCGCCGAGCCGGTCCACGCCACGACCAGCCGCCACCACGCCCGCCGGTCGCCGCCCTGGACGAGCAGCACCGCCCCCGCCGCGGCGGTCAGCGCACATATCGCGTGGACGAAGGACACCGTGCCCGCATCGGAGGAGTACTGCGCGATCTGGTCCGCATTCTGCCCGGCCGTGCCGCCGAAGGCCCAGTACAGGTGCGTCGCCGCCACCACCCCGGCCACCGCCGCCGAGGCTCCCGCCACCACCCCCGTGGGTGACGGGAGCCGCTCGCCGAGGACACCCTGCCAGGACCGGCCCCAGCGCTCGCGCGCATAGGGCACGAACAGCCCGGTCAGGGCTATGGCTTGGATGATGAAGCCGGGGTAGACCACGTTGAAGACCCAGGGCTCCAGGAAGGGCGGCTGAGCCTCACGCGCGGCCTCGTCCGGCCCCAGGCCCATGCCGCGCAGGAGGAGTTGACCGGGGAACCCGAGGACGATCGGGGTCAGCAGTCCGGTGGCGGTGAAGACGGGGAAGACCAGCAGCCAGGACGGCACGCGCATCCCCCAGGGCCGGGTGAGCACCAGGACGAGCAGGACCACGCTGGAATCCATGACCAGCGACAGGCCGTTGAGCGCGGTGAAGAACGCATTGCCCGGCTCCAGGAGCACGCTGCCGTCCGGTATCCCGATGTGGCTCCCGGCCAGCCAGGCGGTCTTCAGCGTCAGATAGGGCACGGTGGCGACGATGGCCGCCGCCCTCAGGAACCTGCGCCCGGGCCCCGGCCGGGTGGCCGACGGCTGCGCTCCGCGGGTCGGTCGCGACGTGTGAACGGCTCGTGTGGTCATGCCTCAACGGTCCCGCGTCCGCGCCCGCGCCACCTCCCCCTTGAAGGGGAACCGCCTCCCCCGCACGGGGGAGGAACCGAGCCGTCCACCGCACCACCCGCGCCCGAGGCCCGCCCCAGGCCCGCCCCAGGCCCGCCTCACGTACACCTCAGGCCCGTCTCACGTCCGCCGAGGCCCCCGGCCCGCCACCGCCCCCGCCTCACATCCGCCGCGTCACCACCGACAGCCGGTCGCGCGCCGCGAACAGAGCCGCCTTGATGCCCCGTTCGTGTCCCGGCGTCAGCCGCGCCACCGGCACCGAACAGCTCACCGCGTCCCGCGCCGGCGTCCGGTACGGCACCGCCACCCCGAAGCAGCGCAGTCCGAGCGTGTTCTCCTCCCGGTCCACCGCGTACCCCTGCTCCCGTACCAGTGCCAGCTCCTCGATGAGCCGGTCCCGGTCGGTGATGGTGTGCTCGGTGACGGCTTCGAGCCGCCGCGGCAGCAGTGCGCGTACCTCTTCGTCCGTGTGCGTGGCCAGCAGTGCCTTGCCGAGGGCCGTCGAGTGCACCGGCAGCCGCCGCCCGACGCGTGTGAAGGGCCGCAGGTAGTGCTGTGACTGCCGGGTCGCCAGGTAGACCACGCTCGTCCCGTCCATGCGGGCCAGGTGGATCGTCTCCGTCGTATCGTCGGAGAGCCGGTCCAGCGTGGGCCTCGCCGCCGCGACGACCTCGTCCCCGTCGATGTAGGAACTGCCGACGAGCAGCGCCCGCACCCCGATGCCGTACCGGGTGCCCGTCGCGTCCGTCTCCACCCAGCCCAGGTTCACCAGGGTGCGCAGCAGCATGTAGAGGCTGGATTTGGGCAGGGAGAGGTCGCTCTGGATGTCGGCCAGGCTGTGCAGCCCCGGCCGGGAAGCGAAGTGTTCCAGCAACTGGACCGTGCGTACCGCCGACTTGACGGCCGCCGGTGCGCCCGAGCCCCCCGACTCAGCTGTGGTGGTCATCCGCCTTCGCGCCCCTCTGTCTCTGCTGTCTCTTGTCAACCCGGAAGACACGGAAATAGAGTCCACGGTGGATGTGATCATTCATCCAACGGAACAGCGTTCACAATACTGAACGCATCCGCGCGGGTCAGCGTAGATCCAGGAGGCAGTTCGCCATGGCAGCAACACCAGTCTGGAGTGTGGACCCCCGCACCGGGAAGCACCGCGAGCAGGTTGCGGTGGAGGCCACACCCCGGGAGGTGGACGAGGCCGTGCGCGCGGCCCACGCCGCCCGCGGCTCGCTGGCCGACGCCGCGCGGCGCTCCGCCTTCCTGCGCGCCGCCGCCGACCTGCTCGACGAGGCGGCCTCCCACGTCATCGAGGCCGCCGACGCCGAGACGGCGCTCGGCCCCGGCCGGCTCACCGGCGAGCTCGCCCGCACCACGGGCCAGTTCCGCGCCTTCGCCGACGCCGTGGACGAGGGCTCCTACCTCGACATCCGCATCGACCACGCCGATCCCACCACCGCCCCGCCCCGCCCCGAACTGCGCCGCTACAAGGTGCCGCTCGGCGTGGTCGCGGTCTACGCCGCCTCCAACTTCCCCCTCGCCTTCTCCGTGCCCGGCGGCGACACCGCCAGCGCCCTGGCCGCGGGCTGCCCGGTCGTGGTCAAGGCGCACCCCGACCACCCGGGCACCTCCGAGCTGTGCGCCTCGCTTCTGCGCCGGGCCGCCGTCGCCGCGGGGCTGCCGGCCGAGGTCGTCGCCGTGGTCCACGGGTTCGACGCCGGACTGGAGCTGATCCGGCACCCGCTGGTCGCCGCCGCCGGGTTCACGGGGTCCATCCGGGGCGGGCGGGCCCTGTTCGACGCCGCTGCCGCGCGAGCCGTACCGATCCCCTTCCACGGGGAACTGGGCTCCCTGAACCCGGTCGTGGTCACCCCGGCGGCGGCCGCCGAACGCGCCGAGGAGATCGGTGGCGGGCTGGCCGGCTCGGTCACCCTCGGCGTCGGCCAGTTCTGCGTCAAGCCCGGTCTGGTCCTCGTACCCGAGGGCGCGGACGGGGACCGGCTCGCGAGCTCGCTGACCAAGGCGCTCGGGGAGACCGAGCCCGGGGTGCTCCTCGACCACCGGATGCGGGAGAACTTCGTCGCCGGGGTCCGCGAACGCGCCGCGCTCCCCGGGGTCGACGCGCCCGTCACCCCCGGCTCCGGCGGCGAGCACACCGTCGGCGCGGGCTACCTGAGCGTGCCGGCGCGGACCCTGCTGGAAGGCGGGCCCTACGAGGTGCTCCTGGAGGAGTGCTTCGGCCCCGTCACCGTGCTGGCCCGGTACGCGGGCCAGGACGAGGCCGCCGCCGTGCTCGGTCGGCTCCCCGGGAACCTCACCGCGACCCTGCAGCTGTCGGCCGCCGAGGCGGACGGCGGCCCGGGTCCGGCGGCGGAGCTGATCTCCCAGGTCACGACGCTGGCGGGCCGGGTCGTGGTCAACGGCTGGCCGACCGGTGTGGCGGTGGCCCCGGCCCAGCACCACGGCGGCCCCTACCCGGCGGCGACCTCCCACTCCACCTCGGTCGGCGGCACGGCGATCGAGCGCTGGCTGCGCCCGGTGGCCTACCAGTCGGTGCCGGACGCCCTGCTCCCGGCGGAACTCCGCGAGGCCAACCCCCTCGGCCTCCCGCGACGGGTCACGGGAGGCTAGGCCGTCGTCGAGGCGCGGCGGGGTCAGGCCCTCAGGACCCGGGCCTTCTCCGCCGCGAGCTCCTCGTCGGTGAGCAGGCCCTGGGCCTTCAGTTCGGGCGGCCCGCTGGACTCCCGTACCGCCGAGGCCAGGCGCGGGAGGGCGGGGGCAGGGCAGGGGCAGGGGCAGGGGCAGGGGCAGGGGCAGGGCATATTGCGTTGCAGGCCGCGGCCCGGGCACGGCACCCTCTGCCCATGCCCAGACCTCACGGATTCTCGTACGAACAGCGGGGCGACCAGAGCGTCGTCATCACCCACCAGGGCCGGTCCGCGGCCACCCTCCGGGGCGGGCGGGCCGCCGCGTTCCTGGCCGAGGTCGAGGCCGGTGACGCCCAGCTCGTCATGGCCCGCTGGACCGGCTCCTACAAGTTCGGCAACGAGCGGACCGCCAGGAACCACCCCCGCAACCGGGGCCGCGTCTGAGGCGCGGGTGGGGCGGGGGTGAAGAACCGGGAAACCGGGTGAAAGTAAGGGAACGGCAAAGCCACCTCGGTCGTTCTCCCGGCATGACCGCTATGACCCCTGGTTCCAACCTGCCGCTCAATGCCGTCCGCGTGACGGTCGACGTGGCTGCCCCGGTGCGGCTCGACGTGTCCGCGCTGCTCCTCGCCGCCGACGGCAAGGTGCGTTCCGACGCCGATTTCATCTTCTTCAACCAGCCGTCCGGCCCCGGTGTCACCTACCGCTCGGGCGGCGGCACGGCACCGGACTCGATCACCGTGGACACCGGTTCGGTCCCGCCCGGCATCGAGCGGATCGTCATCACCGCCAGCCCGGACGCCGCGGGCCAGTCCTTCCAGGGCATCGAGCCCACCGCCACCGTCCGGGACGCCGGCAACGGAGCGGTGATCTCCTCCTTCACCCCGCCGCAGCTCGGCACGGAGACCGCCCTGGTGGTCGTCGAGGTCTACCAGCGCGGCGGCGTGTGGAAGGTGCGCGCGGTCGGCCAGGGGTACGCGAACGGCCTCGCCGGCATCGCGACCGACTTCGGGGTCTCGGTGGAGGATGAGCCGGCTCCGGCAGCCGCCGCCCCCGCCCCCGTCGCCCCGCCCGTGCCCCCGGCTCCCCCGACGCCGCCCACGTACGCGGCCTCGCCCTGGCTCACCAGCGGCGCACCCGGGGCGACCCCGGCACCCGCGCCGACCGCCCCCGCACCGGTCGCCCCCGCGCCGGTCGCGGCCGCCGCCCCCGCACCCGGCGCCGGGAAGATCAACCTCGACAAGGGCCGGGTCAGCCTCCAGAAGAACCAGACCGTGTCCCTGGTCAAGGGCGGCCGCCCGCTGCTCTCCCAGGTCAAGATGGGCCTCGGCTGGGAGCCCGCGTTCCGCGGCCGGGACATCGACCTGGACGCCTCGGTCATCGCGTACGGACCGCAGCGCAACCACATCGACAGCTGCTACTTCGGGAAGCTGTCCATCCTGGGCGGCTCGGTCAAGCACTCGGGCGACAACCTCACCGGCGAGGGAGCGGGCGACGACGAGGTGATCGTCGTGGACCTCGGCCGGCTGCCCGCGGACGCCACCGGCCTCGTCTTCACGGTCAACTCCTTCTCCGGCCAGAAGTTCACCGAGGTGGCCAAGGCCTACTGCCGCCTCATCGACGCCGCGACCAACGAGGAGCTGGTCCGCTTCGACCTCACCAGCGCCGAGCCGCAGACCGGCGTGATGATGGCCAAGCTGATCAAGCAGTTCTCCGGCGAATGGGAGATGACGGCCATGGGCGAGTTTGTGAAGTCGCGCACAGTGCGGGGCATGGTCAAGCCGGCCGCGCAGGCACTCTGAGCAGGTGGGCGGGCACATGGAGCGACGGACGCCCTCCACGGGTGACCTGTTCCACCCTTAATACGGAGGTGGCTGTCAGTGCCCGCCCGTAGCCTTGGAAGCATGCACCAGACACTCCAGCCCGCGGGCCCCGCGCGCCCGTCCGCCGCCGAGGCGAACGAGGCGATCCGGCAGCTCGTCGAGAGCCGGGTGGACGGCGAGTGGCCCTCCGAGGCGTACGAGTTCCTCCTCGAGGAGTGGGCCGCGGCCAGCCGCGCCGAAGCTCAGTGATCCAGCCGTAGAGGCACGGCGAACAAGCGAACGAACGAACAGGTGAGACGACGGGAAGAGCCGCCGGGCCCGAAGGCCCGGCGGCTCTTCCCATGTCCGCGTCTCCCGGTCAGCGCCGGCGCCGCCACGGTCCCGTGACGGCCAGCATGATGCCCGGGTCCTGGAGGCTGGCGAACAGCGTCCGCCCGTCCGGCGAGAAGCAGACGCCCGTGAACTCCGAGTACTCCGGATCCTGCGCCGTCCCCAGGTTCATCTCGTTGCGGGCCAGCGGGTACGTGCGCCCCGACTCGGTCGCGCCGAACAGGTGCTGCAGCCCCGAGCCGTCCTCCGCGATGATCAGACCGCCGTAGGGGGAGACCGTGATGTTGTCCGGGCCGTCGTACCCGCCGTCCACCGACGGGTCTGCGTTCACCCCGAGCAGGACCTGCAGCCGCACTGTGCGCCGCTTGGGGTCGTAGAACCACACCTGGCCGTCGTGGGCCGCGCCCGGGCTCTCCTCACGGGCGTAGGAGGAGACGAAGTACGCGCCGCCGTCGGCCCACCACATGCCCTCCAGCTTGCGCGCGCGGGTCACGGCCGCCGTGCCGAACTGCTTGCGGACCGCGACGGTGCGCGCGTCGCGGTCCGGGACCGGCACCCAGTCCACCCCGTAGGTGGTCCCGATCTTCGTGGCCCGCGAGAGATCGTCGACGAACAGCCCCGAGCTGTCGAAGCACTTGGCCGCCGCCAGCACGCCGGCGTCGTCGGCGAGCGTACGGAGCTTGCCGCGGCCGTGGCGGAAGCCGGGCGGCGGGCTCCAGCGGAAGAGCAGCCCGTTCGGGTTGGAGGCGTCCTCGGTGAGGTAGGCGTGGCCCTGCCGCGGGTCGATGACCACGGCCTCGTGGTCATAGCGCCCGAAGGCCTTGACCGGCTTCGGGTCGAGGTTGGCGCGGCGGTCGTGCGGGTCGACCTCGAAGACGTAGCCGTGGTCCTTGGTCATCCCGTTCTTGCCGGCGAGGTCCGAGTTCTCCTCGCAGGTCAGCCAGGTGTCCCAGGGGGTGGAGCCGCCCGCGCAGTTGGTCGACGTACCGGAGATGCCCACCCACTCGGCGACCTCGCCGCCGCGCCGGACCTCGACGACCGTGCAGCCCCCGGCCGCGGCCGGGTCGTAGACGAGGCCCTCGGCGAGCGGGACGGGGTGCGTCCAGTTCGTGCGCGGGCCCTTCAGCTCGTGGTTGTTGACGAGGAGGGTGACTCCCCGGTGGCCTTCGAAGGCGGCCGTGCCGTCGTGGTTGGACGGGGTGCTTTCGCCCGAATCGAGCACGGTGACACCGCTGTGCGTGATCACGCGGTACGTGAATCCGGCGGGGAGGGCCAGGATGCCGGCCGGGTCGGGCACGAGCGGGCCGTAGCCGGGACCGTGGCCATGTCCGTGGCCGTCCTGATCCTGCTCGCGGCCGGCGTCCTGCAGCGCGCCGTCGTCCGCGGCGAGGGCCCCGGGGGCGGTGGCGAGTGCGCCGACCGTTCCGGTGAGCGCGACTCCCGCACCCGCGAGTGCGGTGCGGGTGGTGAAATCTCTGCGGCTGAGCGGCATCGGGTCTCCAGGGGTGGGGAGGTGCTGCGCCTGTCGTGCGGTCGTCGGCGCACACGCTCCCGCCCGCACGTGAACGCCGACTGAACTACCCGGGAAAACGAATCGACCCCTTACCCGGTGCCCGCGTTGGCCGAGTCCCTTTCGGGAACGGCTGGTTAGCAACGCCTCATACGCCCCGGGAACGCGCCTTGAACGCGGCCTTCCGGGCCTCCTTCGCGGCCTTCTTGTCGGGGTGCAGCCGCCCCATCGCCTCCAGCACGTGGGCCGTCGCCGGGTGCTCCACCCGCCAGGCCCGCTCGAAGAACCCGGCGTGGTGGGCGGTCAGCGATTCGATCAGGAGCGGCAGCTCCGCCTCGGCGCCCTCACCGCCCTCCCCTGCCCCGGCGCTTGCGCCGCCCGTGGCGAGCTGCGCCGCGATCGTGTCGATCGTCAGCCAGAACACCATCTCCTCGTCCGGCGCCGGTACGTCGGCCACCCCGCGCTCGGCCAGCCACACCCGGGCGAGCCCGCCGAGCTCCGCGTCGTCCAGTACGGCGCGGACGGCCGGCTCGGCCCCCGCCCCGGCCGGCGCGAGGGCCTGCTGGCAGCGCAGCCGGCGCAGTGGGCCGCCGGGATCGGAGCCACGCGCCGCGGCGAGCAGGTCCGCGGCGGCCTCGGGTACCGGGCGTTCGGCCAGCCACTGGTCGATCTCGGCTTGGGCTGCGGCCTCGGAGTAGTGGGAGACCACGTCGAGCAGGACGTCCGCGCCCTTGCCGGCCAGTTCGCCGACGGCCGGGGCCTCGACGCCCGCCTCCAGCATGCGCGCCCGGATCCCGTACAGCCCGAGCGGGGTCAGCCGTACCAGCCCGTACCGGGAGACGTCCTCCTCGTCGGGGTCGGCGCCGACGCTCGCGAGGAACTCCTCGTCCTCGGCCTCCGCCATCAGCTCCTCGTCCACGGGGCGGAACTCGACCAGCCCGATCGGCTCCAGCTGCCGGAACTGGTCGTCGAGGCGCATCATCGCGTCCGAGACCTGCTCCAGCACGGCGTCGGTGGGGTCGCCCATGTCGTCCGGCACCACCATCGAGGCGGCGAGCACCGGGAGCGGCACCGGGCCGTCGGCCGTGCCGCCTTCGGCGACGGCGAGCAGGTAGAGGTTGGCGAGGACTCCGTCGAGGAAGTCGGCCTCGCGGCGGGGGTTCCAGTCGAGCTGGTCGAAGTCGATCTCGCCGCCCGCGTCGAGGGCGTCGACGAGGTCGTCCAGGGCGGGCACCGCCGCGTCCGCGAGGACGGTGTCCAGGGCGGCCAGCCACAGGTCGAGCACGTCGCCGGGGGTTCCGCCGGTCACCAGGGCCAGGTCCTCGCCGGGCTCGGCGGTGCCGAATTCGGGCTCCCCCTCGGCCGCTTCCCCGGCGGTGGAACGGTCCTCCTCCGGCTCGGTGACGTCGACGAGGCCGGTGTCGACGGCCACCCGCCAGGCCTGGCTCGCGTGGGCGGCGGAGTCCTCGTCGGCGGGGTCGAGGCCCAGCAGGGCCACGGCCTGCGGCAGTTGGCCGGCGACGAGCTCGCCACCGGTGTCCACGCGGGTGTCCGGTCCGGCCCAGCGGGCGAGGCGCACGGCGCGGGCGAACAGCGGGGCGGCCAGGGCGTCGCGGGCCAGTTCCGCGTCGGGGAGCAGCCGTACCGGCGGCAGCGCGGGGTGCGAGTCTGCGGACATGGGGCGGTTCTCCTCGCGGGCACGGGTGGTTCGGGTACGGGTCGTTCAGGGGTCCTGCGGGTCGTACGGCGCCCCAGAGTAGACGCATTTCGGGCGCTCCCGGCGGCCTCTCCCCTTTGGTTCATCCCACAGTCAATCTCCGTATTCCCTGGAGGGCTTGACAACTTTGCCGGCCACGAAGGAAATTGACGCGCGTAGATATCTGCTTCCTCCTCCACACACCGGAGTTCCAGCCCATGCGCTCCTCGCATCCCCGTTCCGCCGCCGTCGCGGCCCTCGTCGCCACCGCGCTGGCCACCGGCCTGCTCGCGGGCACCGCCGACGCGGCCGAAGGCGCCGTGTCCGCCGATCCGATACGCATCCACGACATCCAGGGCACGACCCGGATATCCCCGCTGGTCGGCAAGCAGGTCACCGATGTCGCGGGCGTCGTCACGGGCGTTCGCACGTACGGCTCGCGCGGCTTCTGGATCCAGGACCCGGACACGGACGACGACGACGCCACCAGTGAGGGCGTGTTCGTCTTCACCAGCTCGGTCCCGACCGTCGCGGTCGGCGACGCCGTCACGGTCTCCGGCCTCGTCGGCGAGTACGTCCCCGGCGGCCTCACCTCCGGCAACCAGTCGGTCACCCAGATCTCCAAGCCCGTCGTGACCGTCGTCTCCTCCGGCAACGCGGTGCCCGCGGCCACCGCGGTCAACGAGTACTCGGTCCCCTGCGCGTACGCCCCGGACGGCGACCCGGCCGCCGACGGCAGCATCAACGGTCTGACCCTGGACCCCTCTCGCTACGCCCTGGACTACTACGAGTCCCTGGAGGGCATGAACATCGCGATCGGCAACTCGCGCGTGGTCGGCGCCACCGACCCGTACGCGGAGCTGTGGGTGACGGTCAAGGGCTGGGAGAACAACACCAAGCGCGGCGGCACCCTCTACGGTTCGTACGAATCCCAGAACACCGGCCGCCTCCAGATCCAGCAGCTCGCGCCCCTCGCGCAGCAGCCGTTCCCGGTGGCCAACGTCGGCGACAAGCTGACCGGCCGCACCGAAGGACCGCTGGACTTCAACCAGTTCGGCGGTTACACGCTGGTGGCCCGCACCCTCGGCACGGTCACGGCGGGCACCCTCGCCCCGGAGAAGACCAAGGCGCAGGCGGCCAACGAACTCGCGGTGGCCACGTACAACGTCGAGAACCTCGACCCGTCCGACCCGCAGGAGAAGTTCGACAACCTGGCGAAGGCGGTCGTCGAGAACCTCGCCTCCCCCGACATCCTCGCCCTGGAGGAGATCCAGGACGACAACGGCGCCAAGAACGACGGCACGGTCTCGGCCGAGGCGACCCTGACGAAGTTCACCGCGGCCATCGCGGCCGCGGGCGGCCCGGCCTACCAGTGGAAGACCGTCGACCCGGAGGACAAGAAGGACGGCGGCGAGCCCGGCGGCAACATCCGCCAGGTGTTCCTCTTCAACCCGGAGCGGGTCTCCTTCACCGAGCGCGCCCCGGGCGACGCCGTGACGGCGACCGGTGTGGTGAAGCAGGACGGCAAGGCCGCCCTGACCCACTCCCCCGGCCGGATCGACCCGGCGAACCCGGCGTGGGTGGACAGCCGCAAGCCGCTGGCCGGCGAGTTCGTCTTCCGCGGCAAGACCGTCTTCGTGATCGCCAACCACTTCGGTTCGAAGGGCGGCGACGAGGGCCTGACCTCGCACCACCAGCCGCCGGTGCGCAAGTCGGAGGAGAAGCGGCTGCTCCAGGCGCAGGCGGTGAACGGCTTCGTCAAGGACATCCTGGCGGCGGAGAAGAACGCGAACGTCCTCGTCGTCGGTGACATCAACGACTTCGAGTTCTCGGCGACGACGAACGCGCTGGCGGACGGCGGGGCCCTGTACCCGGCGATCAAGTCGCTGCCCAAGTCGGAGCGGTACTCGTACGTCTTCCAGGGCAACGCGCAGGTGCTGGACCAGATCCTGACCAGCCCGGCGATCAAGAAGTTCAGTTACGACAGCGTGCACATCAACGCCGAGTTCTCGGACCAGAACAGCGACCACGACCCGCAGGTCGTGCGCTTCCGCCCGTAGCGGCGGCGCCGAAGGGGCCGGGCCGCACCGCCGCCCGGCCCCTTTGGCATGATCCCGGCATGATCTTCCGTACCGCAACGCGTCAGGACCTGCCCGCCGTACTCGCCCTGCTGGCCCAGGACGAAGCCCCGGGCGCGGACGCGGAATCGGCCGGATCCGGGGCCGGGGGCATGGGCGGGGTCACGGCCGTCGAGCCGGTGGTCTCCGAGGCCCACGAGCGCGCCTTCGCCGCGATCGCGGCGGACCCGCGCAACGAGATGCTGGTCCTGGAGGACGACGGGGACCTCGTCGGCTGCCTGCAGCTGACCTATGTCCCGGGTCTCGGCCAGGGCGGGCGGGAGCGGGCCCTCGTGGAGGCCGTACGGATCCGCGCGGACCGGCGGGGCCGGGGGCTCGGGGCCCGCCTGATGGAGCTGGCCGCGGACCGGGCCCGCGAGCGCGGCTGCGGCCTGGTGCAGCTCACCAGCAACAAGCGGCGCACCGCCGCGCACCGCTTCTACGAGCGGCTGGGCTACGCCCGGAGCCACGAGGGCTTCAAGCTGCCGCTGACCTGACCTGGCCTGGCCTGGCCTGGCCTGGCCGGGACGAGCGGCCGGGACGGGCACCGGAGACGGATGGCGGAGACGGCCAGCGGGGACGGGCGGTGGGGACGGGCAGCGGGACCTCCGGAGCCGAGGAAGGGACCTTCGGCCCTGGCGTGACGCTCAGCACATCTCTACCCATTCGGGCGGTTCTGGTGTTGAGTGTCCCCACGCCCGATCTTGTACCGCACTCCAGCACTCCTTTGGAGGACCGCGTGTTCCCCTCCATCTCCCTCGCTCAGGAAATCGGCATCGCCGTCCTGCTCGTGGCCGCCGCCGTCTGGCTGATCGGCCTCGGCCACATGCTGTGGGACAGCCGTTTCCACCACCCGGAGCCGGGCGCCTTCGAAGGCCTTTCGGTCGTCCCGGCCCAGCGCGGCACCTCCGCCCACCCGATGGAGTCGGTGGAGCTGACCGAGGCGGAGCAGCAGGCCTTCGCGGGCCTGGTGCGCACCATCCCCCTGCACTGACGCGCTGACGCCTCCGCGCGGAGCCGCGCAGGAGAGTCCCCTCCCCCGCTCGGGGCGGGAGGGAGCTCACCACGCACCGGTGCCCTCCCACCCCGTCGGGGCGGGAGGGAGCTCACCACGCACCGGTGCCCTCCCACCCC